>NZ_JBHXQZ010000034.1:0-72534 GCF_042717095.1 Streptomyces sp. NPDC058632
GTACGCGCCACCGTCGTCCTCGTCACCGAAGGTGCCGCGGTTGCCGAGGTGGCCGGGGCCGCCCGTCAGCTCGGGGCGCTGCTCGGAGGGCGGGGCCGCCTTCTGCAGGGAGAGCGCCGGTGCTCCGGCGGCCTGGTGCTCGGGGGCCGGCGGGATCAGCGTCGGCTCGATGCCGGCCGCCGCCAGACCCGCCGGGGCCGTCTCGGCGAGGGGGACGCCGAACTTGGCCAGGCGCAGCGGCATCAGGGACTCCACCGGGGCCTTGCGGCGCCAGCTCCGGCCGAAGCGGGAGCGCATGCGGGCCTGGTAGACGAGGCGTTCCTGCTCCAGCTTGATGACCTGGTCGTAGGAACGCAGTTCCCACAGCTTCATCCGCCGCCACAGCAGGAACGTGGGTATCGGCGAGAGCAGCCACCGGGTGAGGCGGACGCCCTCCATGTGCTTGTCCGCGGTGATGTCGGCGATCCGGCCGACCGCGTGCCGGGCCGCCTCCACGGACACCACGAACAGGATGGGGATCACGCTGTGCATGCCCACGCCGAGCGGGTCCGGCCAGGCCGCCGCGCCGTTGAAGGCGATCGTCGCCGCCGTCAGCAGCCACGCCGTCTGACGCAGCAGCGGAAAGGGGATACGGATCCAGGTCAGCAGCAGATCCAGGGCCAGCAGGACGCAGATGCCCGCGTCGATACCGATCGGGAACACGTAGCTGAAGTTGCCGAAGCCCTTCTGCAGGGCCAGTTCACGAACGGCCGCGTACGACCCCGCGAAGCCGATGCCGGCGATGACCACGGCTCCGGCGACGACCACGCCGATGAGAATCCGGTGCGTCCGTGTCAGCTGAATGGGCGCTGCCACCCGTACTCCCCTCCTCAAGCGTGTTGTTGCGCGCAACAGAGTGGCACATGTGTGCGGACAACGAGTGGCCGGTTCCGTATCGGAGCTTCACCACGCGCCTTCGGGCACGTCGCCGCGGCCGCCGGACCTCAGTCCTTGGACGGCGCCGAGGAGGACGCCGAGGAGGACGCCGACTTCGACGGCGGAGCGCTCTCACCGGACCCGGTCACGGTCGTCACCGCTTCCTTCGCCGCCTTCTTCGCGTCCTTCATCAGGTCGTCGGCGCTCGGCGCCTTGTCACCGGCGAGACCCGCCCCGTTGTAGTCGAGGGTGATGACCACGTTCTCGACGCGGGCCACGACCGTCTGCTGCTTGAAGGTGCCTTCCTTCTTCTTCAGGTCGTAGCGCACGGCCGTCGCCTCGTCGCCGGTACCCGTGACCGGCTCCGCCTTCGTGCCCCTGGCATCCTCGGCGGCCTGGACGTCCTTGACCTGCTTGTCGTAGTACTCCTTGGCCAGTTCGTCGCCCGCGCCACGCGTGGTGTCCGACTCGAAGCGCAGCATCGACACGCTCAGCCAGCGGAACTGCGAGCCGTCCACACCGTTGTTGGCGAGGCTGTCCCAGGAGCAGCCGGCCCGCGTCGAGATGTCGTCGGACTGGCTCTCCTTGCCCGACTTCGCCTTCGGGACGAGGTCGTCCAGGGTCTTCTCGGACAGGACGTCGCACGCGTCCGGCAGGTCCTTGTACACCGCCGCCCGCACCGTCGGGGACGGGCTCGCCGACGCCGACGCCGGGCTGTCGGCCGCCTCGCCCTTGCCGTCGTCGGAACCGGAGTCCGAGGAGCAGCCCGCGACGATCAGCATCGCCGGGACGGCCGCGGCGCCGACAAGGGCGCGGCGGAGGCGCTTCGCTCCCCCCCACTGCCTGAACGACGTGGGAGCTACCCCCACGTCTCGCTGTGCTCGTCGCTGCATGGTTCCTTCACTCATGACGCTTGTGTTCCCTGCGGTCAGAACGGGGGCCGAGGGGCCACGGTACGCGGTGAGCCATCCGTGTGGTCTTCCTTCGGACGCTTTGCGCGGGGCCGTGAAGGAGGCGTGTACGAGGCTCAGCCGCCCAGCGAATCGGCCAGCAGGAACGCCAGTTTCCGTGCCCTGTCCTGCATTTCCTTGCTGTCCGGGACGGCGCCGACGGTCGTCGGCTGCTCCGCGTACTCGATCGTCACGATCACGTTGGACGTGCGGAACGCCACAGTCACCGTGCGCTGCTTGACGGTCGATCCGGAGCTGCTCAGCTCGTCGTCGATGAAGGCCTCGTCGCCGAACTCGTCCAGGAGACGGGGCTGGAGGTCGGCGGGCGGGACGGACGGCGACGCGGATCCGGAGGTCCCGGACGTCCCGGCGGACGACGGGGAGCCGGAACCGGAGGCAACGGAAGAACCGGAAGGATCGGGGGAGTCGGGGGAGTCGGATGCGTCGGTCGAAGGGGACTCGGACGCGTCCGGATCGGCGGACGCGGTGCCGCCCTCCTCGTCGGCGCCGTCGGCGTCGTCCGGGCCCGCGGAACCGGACTCGGTGGCCGGCGGCTCCGGAAGGCCGGCCGCGTCCTGCTTCGTCGCGAAGAGCTCCTCGGCCTGGTTGTCGTCGCTGACGGCGTTGTCGTAGGAGACGACCCGCTCGAAGTCGATCGCCAGGCGGCTGGTCGCCCCGGCCGACTCCACCTTCCAGCCGCAGCCCACCTTGCGGTCGGTGTCGTACGTGAGCGTCGGCTCGCCCCCGTACGCCTTCGTCCGCTGGGCCTCGTCGGTCATCTCCCGGATGCCGGGAAGGAGTTGGTCGAGCGTCTCGGCGCCGACCGCGCCGCAGGGCTCCGGAAGCGTGGCGTACCTGCCCGGCTGGGCCGCCTGCGACGCCGTACCGGCGCTGCCCGGGTTGGAGTCGTCCGACTGGCTCCCGTCGCCCGAGCTGCCGGTGCATCCGGCCAGCAGGGCCGCGAGGAGCGCGGCGACGCCGGGTACGTAGGCCCTCCGCTGCACGGCCGGGCTCCTCTCGACGGTGGGCGCGGGCCTCGGCCCGCCGGGTCTACCAGTGTCCCCGCTGGTTAATCGCTTGCCGCACGGGGGCACCCCCGGCAGACAATGTGTACCGCACGCACCGCCGTGAACGCCGGTTCGAAGTCCCTTTCGTCGATCCTGGCGCCGGTTTTTGCGCTTTCGCACTTCTGTTGCTTTTCGGGGGAATGAGGAAAACATGTCGTACGTGGAGATGCCGGGTGCGAAGGTGCCCATCCGCATGTGGACGGACCCGGCGTCGGTGGAGGAGGTCGCCCTCCAGCAGCTGCGGAACGTGGCGACCCTGCCCTGGATCAAGGGCCTCGCCGTGATGCCGGACGTGCACTACGGCAAGGGGGCGACGGTCGGCTCGGTCATCGCGATGCGGGGCGCCGTGTGCCCGGCGGCGGTGGGGGTCGACATCGGCTGCGGAATGTCGGCGGTGAAGACGTCCCTGACGGCGAACGACCTGCCGGGCGACCTGTCCCGGCTGCGCTCGAAGGTCGAGCAGGTGATCCCGGTCGGACGCGGGATGCACGACACTCCCGTGGACCCGGGCCGCCTGCACGGTTTCGCGACCGGCGGCTGGGACGACTTCTGGGGACGCTTCGACGGCGTGGCGGAAGCGGTCAAGTTCCGCCAGGAGAGGGCCGGAAAGCAGATGGGAACGCTCGGCGGAGGAAATCATTTCGTCGAAATATGCACAGATACGACCGGTTCGGTCTGGCTGATGCTGCACTCCGGTTCCCGGAACATCGGCAAGGAACTGGCCGAGCACCACATCGGCGTGGCCCAGAAGCTCCCGCACAACCAGGGCCTGGTCGACCGCGACCTCGCCGTCTTCGTGGCGGACACCCCGCAGATGGCGGCGTACCGCAACGACCTGTTCTGGGCGCAGGAGTACGCGAAGCGGAACCGTTCGATCATGATGGCGCTGCTGAAGGACGTCGTCCGCAAGGAGTTCAAGAAGGCGAAGCCGACCTTCGAGGCGGAGATCAGCGCGCACCACAACTACGTGGCCGAGGAGCGCTACGACGGCATGGACCTGCTCGTCACCCGTAAGGGGGCGATCCGCGCGGGCTCCGGCGAGTTCGGGATCATCCCGGGCTCCATGGGCACGGGTTCGTACATCGTCAAGGGCCTCGGGAACGCCGCCTCCTTCAACTCGGCGTCCCACGGAGCCGGCCGCCGTATGAGCCGCAACGCGGCGAAGCGGCGCTTCTCGACCAAGGACCTGGAGGAGCAGACACGGGGTGTGGAGTGCCGCAAGGACTCCGGTGTCGTGGACGAGATCCCGGGCGCGTACAAGCCGATCGAGCAGGTCATCGACCAGCAGCGGGACCTCGTGGAGGTCGTCGCGAAGCTGAAGCAGGTCGTCTGCGTGAAGGGTTGAACGGGTCCGAGCGGGTCCGAGCGGGTCCGGTCGGACCCGCTCGTCAGCGTTCCCGGTGGACCTTGCTGTTCGACGCCTGGGCGCGGGGGCGGACGACCAGCAGGTCGATGTTGACGTGGCTGGGGCGGGTCACCGCCCAGGTGATGGTGTCGGCGACGTCCGCCGCGGTGAGGGGCTCGGCGACGCCGTCGTACACCTGGGCGGCCTTCGTCTCGTCGCCGCCGAAGCGGGTGAGGGCGAACTCGTCGGTCTTCACCATGCCGGGCGCGATCTCGATGACGCGGACCGGCCGGCCGACGATCTCGAGGCGCAGGGTCTCGGCGAGGACGTGGGCGCCGTGCTTGGCGGCGACATAGCCGGCGCCGCCCTCGTAGGTGGCGTGCCCGGCCGTCGAGGACACGACGACGACCGTGCCGTCGCCGCTCGCCTCCAGCTTGGGCAGCAGGGCCTGGGTGAGGTGCAGGGTGCCGATGACGTTCGTCTCGTACATCCGGCGCCAGTCATCGGGGTCGCCGGTCGCGACCGGGTCGGCGCCCAGCGCGCCGCCGGCGTTGTTGACCAGGACGCCGATGCTCTTGAACGCGGTGGCGAACTCGTCGACGGCCGCGCGGTCGGTGACGTCGAGCGGGTACGCGGTCGCCGCGTGGCCCGCCGCGTTCAGCTCCTCGGCGAGTGCCTCGATCCGGTCCTTGCGGCGGGCGGTGAGGACGACGCGGTAACCGGCCTCGGCGAGTCCACGTGCCGTGGCGGCCCCGATCCCGCTGCTCGCGCCGGTGACGACGGCGATGCGCGACGCTGCGGACGGTGTTGCGGCGGCCATGGGGCTCCTCCATGCGGGTGGCTGCGGTACCGGGCCCGGTCAGGATATGCGGGGGTGTCCGGGCCCGGCCGGCCGCGGCCGGCCCTTTCGTCCGCCCGGCCGGTCAGCCGTTGCGCGGGGCCCACATGATCACGGCCATCCCGGTCAGGCAGATCAGCGCGCCCGCGATGTCCCAGCGGTCCGGACGGTAGCCGTCGGCGACCGCGCCCCACAGGAGCGAACCGGCGACGAAGATCCCCCCGTACGCGGCGAGGACGCGGCCGAAGTGCGCGTCGGGCTGGAAGGTCGCGACGAACCCGTACGCGCCGAGGGCGAGGACACCGCCGGCCGCCCACATCCAGCCGCGGTTGTCCCGTACGCCCTGCCAGACCAGCCAGGCGCCGCCGATCTCCAGGATCGCGGCGAGGACGAACAGGGCGGCGGAGCGGACGATCGGCATGCGGGCAGCTTCGCACGCGGATTCCGGAATAACGGGGGCAGGGGACCTGTTCACCAATGTAGTTGAATCATGAACAATCTGGAGGGTGAGCGGTCATGCAGTTCGGGATCTTCAGCGTCGGCGACGTCACGCCCGACCCCACGACGGGGCGTACCCCCACCGAGCGCGAGCGGATCAAGGCCATGGTCGCCTTCGCGCTGAAGGCCGAAGAGGTGGGCCTGGACGTGTTCGCCACCGGCGAGCACCACAACCCGCCGTTCGTCCCGTCCTCGCCGACGACCATGCTCGGCTACATCGCGGCGCGCACCGAGCGGCTGATCCTCTCCACCTCGACCACCCTCATCACCACCAACGACCCGGTGAAGATCGCCGAGGACTTCGCCATGCTCCAGCACCTGGCCGACGGCCGGGTGGACGTGATGATGGGGCGCGGCAACACCGGGCCGGTCTACCCCTGGTTCGGCAAGGACATCCGCGAGGGCATCAACCTGGCCATCGAGAACTACGCCCTGCTGCGCCGTCTGTGGCGCGAGGACGTCGTCGACTGGGAGGGCACGTTCCGCACCCCGCTGCAGGGCTTCACCTCCACGCCCCGCCCGCTGGACGACGTACCGCCGTTCGTCTGGCACGGGTCGATCCGCTCGCCCGAGATCGCCGAGCAGGCGGCCTACTACGGCGACGGCTTCTTCCACAACAACATCTTCTGGCCCGCCGACCACACCAAGCGGATGATCGAGCTGTACCGCGCCCGGTACGCGCACTACGGGCACGGCACGCCCGAGCAGGCGATCGTCGGCCTCGGCGGCCAGGTGTTCATGCGGAAGAACTCGCAGGACGCGGTGCGCGAGTTCCGTCCGTACTTCGACGTCGCCCCCGTCTACGGGCACGGACCCTCGCTGGAGGAGTTCACCGAGCAGACCCCGCTGACCGTGGGCTCCCCGCAGGAGGTCATCGAGAAGACGCTGGCCTTCCGTGACTACGCGGGCGACTACCAGCGCCAGCTGTTCCTCGTGGACCACGCGGGGCTGCCGCTGAAGACCGTGCTCGAGCAGCTCGACCTGCTCGGCGAGGAAGTGGTGCCGGTGCTGCGCAAGGAGTTCGCGAAGGACCGTCCGGCCGACGTGCCCGACGCGCCGACCCACTCCGCGCTGCTGGCCGGCCGGAAGGTGGGCAGGGCATGAGCATCGTCGTCGTGTCGGCCGGGCTGAGCGTGCCGTCGTCCACCCGGCTGCTCGGGGAGCGGCTGGCCGCCGCGGCCACCGGGCAGGCTCCACAGGACGCGCGCGTGATCGAGTTGCGGGACCTCGCGGTCGACATCGCCCACAACTTCACCAGCGGCTTCCCCGCGCCGGCGCTCGCCGACGCGATGGACGCGGTGACCGGGGCGGACGGGCTGATCGTGGTCACGCCGGTGTTCTCGGCGTCGTACAGCGGGCTGTTCAAGTCGTTCTTCGACGTGCTCGGCGTACGGGACCGCCGGGCGCTGGCCGGCAAGCCGGTGCTGATCGCCGCGACCGGGGGCACCCCCCGGCACTCGCTGGTGCTGGAGCACGCCCTGCGCCCCCTCTTCGCCCACCTGCGCGCGCTCGTCGTCCCCACGGGGGTGTACGCCGCGTCCCAGGACTGGGGCGACAAGGGCCTGGACGCCCGGATCGAGCGGGCGGGGGGTGAGCTGGCCGCGCTGACGGGCGCGCTGCCGGCCGCCTCCGGCGGTGCGGACGGTGGTGCGGACGGTGGTGCGATCGGTGTCACGCGCGGGGGCGCGGCCGGCGACAGGTTCGACGCGCGCAACGTGGTGCCGTTCGAGGAGCAGCTGGCCGCGCTGCGGTCGGCGGGCTGAGCACGGCGCGGGGGTACTGAACGTGCCCCACGTGCTCAGCACGGAACTCCCGGCGGTCTTCCACGGACAGCGGCCGTCGGGTGAGGCGACCGGTTCCCGCCGGTTCCGGTCGCTCGCGAGGGTCCGGTCGCGGACGGGGACGCCTGCGACCGGACCGCGATCCGGATCGCGAGAACAGTCCGGATCGCGAGAACAACGAGAACAACGAGAACAACGAGAACAACGAGAACAACGAGAACAAGCAGGAAGGCGGTCTGCGGGCCACCGGTCGTTCGCCGGGGCGGCGGTGCTTGGCAGACTGGCCCCGTGCCCCCTACCGCGCCCCACACCCCCACCGTGCTGCTCGCCGAGGACGACCGTGCCATCCGCAACGCCCTCGGGCGCGCCCTGACCCTGGAGGGCTACCGGGTCACCGCGGTCGCCGACGGCGTCGAGGCGCTGGCGCAGGTCCACCGCAGCCGGCCCGACGTCCTCGTGCTCGACGTGATGATGCCCGGCATCGACGGGCTCCAGGTGTGCCGGGTGCTGCGCGCCGAGGGCGACCGTACCCCCGTACTGATGCTGACGGCGCTGGTGGAGACCGCCGACCGGATCGCGGGGCTGGACGCGGGCGCCGACGACTACGTCGTCAAGCCGTTCGACGTCGAGGAGGTCTTCGCCCGGTTGCGCGCCCTGCTGCGCCGGGTACCGCCCGTTCCGCCCGTACCCGCCGGGCCGCCGGCTGAGGAGGCGCAGCCTCCCAGGACGCCACCGGGGGCGCCCGGGGTCCCGGACGGGCAGCCGGGCGTCCCCGCGGCGGGGCGCTTCGTCGAGGCGGCCGGGCTGCGCATGGACCCGCGGGCGCGCCGGGCCTGGCGGGGCCGGCGGGAGCTGGAGCTGACCCGCACCGAGTTCGAGCTGCTGGAGCTGCTGATCCGTAACGCGGGCATCGTCCTCGACCACTCCACCATCTACGACCGCATCTGGGGTTACGACTTCGGCCCCGGTTCCAAGAACCTCGCCGTCTACGTCGGTTACCTGCGCCGCAAACTCGACGAGCCCGGCGCGCCGCAGCTGATCCACACGGTGCGCGGTGTGGGTTACGTGCTGCGGGAGGACTGAGTGGCACGCGGCACCTCCGATACCCCGGGTACCTCAGGCACCCCGGGTACCTCACGCACCTCACGCACCTCACGCACCTCACGCACCTCACGCACCTCACGCACTCCGGCGGGTGCCCCGGCCGGGCGGCGCCGGCTGCGGCTGCTGTCGCTCGGCGCCAAGTTCGCGGTGGCGTTCGCCGCGGTGACGGCCACGATCACCGTCCTGGTCGGCCTCCTGTCGTACAGCGCCGCCGCCCGGCTGCTGCGGGTGGACCAGCAGATGGTGTTCGACGAGGTCGTACAGGACCTGCGCGGCGAGGTCCGGGCGAACCGGATGTCGCCGGTCGACTTCTCCTCCGCCGCCCCCGGCCACGACCTGGTACGGCCCGCCCGGACGGACGTCCAGGTGCTCGGGCCGGACGGCCGGATCGTCGACCCGGGCGACCCGGGGCTGCCGGTGGTCGCCGCGGACCGCGCGGTCGCGGGCGCCGCCGTCGCGGGGCGGGTGGTCGAGCACGCGGACGTCGACGTCGGCGACGACGTCTACCGCGTCGCGACCGTCGCGCTGGGCGGCGGCCGGGGCGCGGTGCAGGTCGCGCAGGAGTTCAGCGACATCGAGGACCTGTTGCGGACTCTCCAGCGGCGCACGCTCGTCCTGATGGTGGCGGTGGTGATCGCGGCCGGTCTGTCCGGCTGGTGGCTGGCCCGGCGGATCACCCGACGCCTGGTCGTCCTCACCGCCGCCGCCGAGGACGTCGCCCGCACCCGCAGGCTCGGCATCCAGGTCCCCGTCGCCGGTCACGACGAGGTGGGGCGGCTCGGCCGTGCCTTCGACCGGATGCTCGGCCGGCTCGCCCAGTCCGAGGACGACCAGCGCCGGCTCGTCCAGGACGCGGGCCACGAACTGCGTACGCCGCTCACCTCGCTGCGGACCAACATCTCCCTGCTGCGCCGTATCGACGAGCTCGCGCCCGACACCCGCGAGGAACTCGTCGCCGACCTCACCCAGGAGGCCCGTGAGCTGACCGATCTGGTCAACGAGCTCGTCGAGCTCGCCGCCGGCCAGTCCGACACCGAGCCGCCGTGCCGGGTCGACCTCACCGTCATCGCCCAGGGCGTGGCCGAACTGGCCCGGCGCCGGGGCGGACGCGAGATCACCGTCCACGCGAGCGGCGACACCACGACCGACGGACGGCCCGGGATGCTGACGCGGGCGGTGTCCAACCTGGTCGAGAACGCCGTCAAGTTCGACCGGGACGGCACGGCGCCCATCGACATCACGGTCGCCGGGCCCGCGCGGCCGGGCACGGTACGGGTGGAGGTCCGCGACCGGGGGCCCGGCATCGCCGCGGGCGACCTGATCCGCGTCTTCGACCGTTTCTTCCGTGCCGCGGACGCCCGCTCCCTCCCCGGTTCGGGCCTCGGCCTTTCCATCGTCCGCGAGGTGGCCCTGGCCCACGGGGGCGCCCCGTACGCCATCCGCCGGCCCGGCGGCGGCACGGTGATCGGCTTCACCGTGGGCGGCGGTCCGCTGCCGCACCCCGACGCCGGCGAACCGGGCCCCTGACCGCGCCCGCGCCGGTGCCCGCTGGTCCGCGCGGCGGACGGTGACGGCGCTCACAGCCACGCGCGGGGCCCTGTGCCACACTCGCCCCGCGGTGACCGAACGCGCGTACGCACGTGGGGACTCGCGCGTACGGGAACGACTCCCGCGCTTTGTGTTATCCGGTCCCCGGCGACGGCTCTCCTCCTGTGACAGGGCAGTACCGGCCAGGACCGAGAAGGAGCGTGGACGAGCGTGTCATCGAGCAGCGAACCCGGCGGGGAGACGGTCGAGGCGGCACGGCGCGGCGACATGCGGGCCCAGGACGAACGCGTCGCCGCCTACCTCCCGTTGGTCTACAACATCGTGGGCCGGGCCCTGAACGGGCACCCCGACGTCGAGGACGTGGTGCAGGAGACCATGCTCCGCGCCCTCGGCTCGCTCGGCTCGCTGAAGGACCCCGGGCGCTTCCGGTCCTGGCTGGTCGCCATCACCATGAACCAGATACGCCACCACTGGCGCAGCGAGAACAACAGCCGGTCGGTGCCGGTCCGTTCGGGCCTGCACGACGCGCACGACGTCGCCGATCCCGGTGCAGACTTCGTGGACCTGACGATCCTGCGGCTCGGCCTGGAGGGCCAGCGGCGCGAGGCCGCCGAGGCCACCCGCTGGCTGGACCCCGACGACCAGGCCCTGCTGTCGCTGTGGTGGCTGGAGGCGGCGGGCGAGCTGACCCGGGCGGAGGTCGCTGCCGCGCTGGAGCTGCCGCCGCAGCACACCGCGGTCCGCGTGCAGCGGATGAAGGCGCGGCTGGAGACGGCCCGGCTGGTGGTACGGGCACTGTCCGCGCGGCCGCGCTGCGTACTGCTGGACGACATCACCGCGGCCTGGGACGGCGCCCCCTCGGCCCTGTGGCGCAAGCGCATCGCACGCCACGCCCGGGACTGCACGGTCTGCGCGGGCTTCCAGTCGGGGCTGGTCCCGGCGGAGGGCCTGCTGGTCGGGCTGGGTCTGGTGCCGGCGGCGGCGGGCCTGCTCGCCGCTCTCGACGCCGGGACGGCGGAGGCGGCGCCGATGTCCTTCGCGGGCCACGCGACGACGGGGCCGGGGGAGACACCGGGGGCGTACGGGGACACGCCGACGGAGCCGTACGGGGACACGGGCGGCCCGGCGCCCGACGGCTCCCCGGCCGGGATTCCCGGGACGGTGGAGGTGGGCCGACGCCGTACGAACCACGGCGCGGGCCGCCGGGCCGGCGGCCCCGCGGGCAGCCGCGCGCAGAGCCGCGCACGCAGGCGGCGGAGCCGGAACATCACGGCCGTGGTCGCGGCGCTGCTGGTCACCGGCGGTGCGATATCCGGGTGGGCCCTCCTGACGCCGGACGGCGAAGCGGACAAGGTGCAGTCGGCCTCGGCGGGCGCCCCGAAAGCCACGGCATCGGATCCCTCGTCGCCGGAACCCTCCACCTCGGCCCCACCCTCCGCTTCCGCCTCGTCCTCGGCCTCCGCCTCGCCGGACGCGTCGCGGAGGCCGAAGTCCTCGCCCACGCCGAGCGCCGACACGTCCCGGACGGAGTCCGCCGCCCCGGCCCCCGCGCGGCCCGAGAGGACGACGACGCGCCCCCCGGCGGCACCGGCCACCGAGTCCGCGCCCACGGCCGCCCCGGGAGGCGGCCACGCCGCCGAGGTCCTGGCCCTCACCAACACCGAGCGGTCCAAGGCGGGCTGCTCACCGGTGACGCCCGACGACCGCCTGAACAGGGCGGCCCAGCTGCACAGCGAGGACATGTCCGCCAACGACTACTTCTCCCACACCGGGCAGAACGGCAGCAGTTTCGTCGACCGGGTCACCGCGCAGGGTCACCCGAGCCCGGGTGCCGAGAACATCGCCCGCGGCCAGAGCTCCGCCGAGAGCGTCATGGAGTCGTGGATGAACTCCGAGGGCCACCGCGCGAACATCCTCAACTGCTCGCTGAAGACGATGGGCGTGGGCGTGGTCACGAGCGACTGGACGTGGACCCAGGTCTTCGGACGCTGACCGGGGCCCCGGGCCACCGCGTGCTCAGTGCGCGGACGGCGACAGGTGGGCGCGCTCTCCCTGAGGGCCGAACAGGGTGAGCAGTTCCGCGGGCCGGCTGCCGGCACTGCCGATCCAGTGCGGCACGCGGGTGTCGAACTCCGCGGCCTCGCCGGGGCCGAGCCGGAGATCCTGCTCGCCGAGCACGAACCGGACGTGTCCGTTGAGGACGTAGAACCATTCGTGTCCCTCGTGGGTCTGCGGGTTCGTCGTGGGCGACCGGCCGGCGGGTGGATAGACCACCTTGTAGGCCTGGACGCCTCCGGCCCGCCTGGTCAGCGGCACCACCGTCAACCCGTTCCGTCGCACGGGCCGCAGGTGGATGCGCGGGTCGCCGGTGAGCGGCGCAGCGACCAGGTCGTCGAGCGGGACGCCGTGCGCCCGGGCCAACGGCAGCAGTTGCTCCAGAGTGGGGCGGAGCTTTCCGTTCTCGAGGCGCGACAGCGTGCTCGCCGTGAGACCGGTCTCGGTCGCCAGGCCGGCCAGCGTGGCGCCCCGCGCCCGGCGGAGGGCGCGCAAGCGCGGCCCCACTCCCGCGAGAACGTCTCCTTCGGTACGGTCCATGGCCCCATCATGCGGATCCGCAATTTTTCTTGCAAGGGTGAAACGACCGCGACGATGCTGGCCGCGGAGGTGATCGTTCGATGCTCCCCACCGTGGGAACAGCCCAGAACACCGCGGCCGCCGCCACTTCGGCGACCGGATCGCGATGGTCGCGCGGCGCGGCGACGGTCGTGGCCGCTCTCGTGCTGACGACAGCGTGTACGATGGGGAACGGACCCGTGCCGGGAGAGACCCCGAGCCGGCCGGCCGTCCACGCCGGTGCCCCGGCGTTCGAGTCCGCCACCCGCGACGACGCCGGGTTCAACCGTCGCTTCCGGCACGGGACGGCCGATGTCGACGGCGTGAAGATGCACTACGTCACCGGCGGGAAGGGCGAGCCGCTCGTCCTGCTGCACGGCTGGCCGCAGTCCTGGTACGCGTGGCGCGGGATCATGCCGGCCCTCGCCGAGCGGTACACGGTCTACGCGCTGGACCTGCCGGGGCTCGGTGACAGCGAGGGAGCGCCGCCCGGCTACGACAAGGCCACCCTCGCCCGGTTCGTACACGGTCTGCTCGCCGACGAACTCGGCCTGCGCGACGTCCACCTCGTCGGCCACGACCTCGGCGCCGGTGTCGGATTCCAGTACGCCGCGCAGTACCCGGACGAGGTCCTCACGTACGCGCACCTGGACTACCCGCTCCCCGGTCCCGCCCTCAGCGCCGACACGTACCGGTCGCTGAGCTGGCATCTCGCCTTCCACGACCAGGACACGTTCCCGGAGGCGATCGTGGCCGACGACGTGCGCGAGTACCTCGCGTTGTTCTACCCGTATGTCGCCCACGGCGGGGTGAGCTTCGGTGGGTCCGGCGCGAAGTCCCCGTTCACCGACGGGCAGATCGACGAGTTCGCGCGCACCTACCGCCGGCCCCAGGTCCTGAGCGGCGGGTTCGAGCTGTACCGCACGCTGGAACAGGACGAGCGCGACAACGTGGCCGCCGCACCGGTCACCGTGCCGACGCTGCTCATGACCGCCGAGGGGATGCTGCCGTTCACCCGGTCCACGGTCGAACCCCGGATGACCCGCATCACCCGGGCCGTCGAAGTCCCCGCGGCGGGTCACTGGCTGGCCGAGGAGAACCCGGAGTTCGTCACCACCGAGCTGCTGGCGTTCCTCGCCGGCGAAGCAGCCCGCTGACCGCCCCCGGACACGCCATGCCCGGACACGCCATGCCCGGACGCACCACCCATCGGTGCGCCGGGCGGCCAGACCGACCAGACCGGCCAGACCGACCAGACCGACCGAGGAGTCGCAACGGATGAACACCACCGGAAGCCCACACCCGCACGCCGGCACCGCGGACGCCGGGCAGTTCTGGGAGAAGCACTACGGAACCCGGAGCGCCCGGGGTGAGCGGGCCAACCCGCTGCTCGTCGAGACCGCCGGGTCACTGCCTCCCGGCGCCGCGGTGGATCTGGGATGCGGTACCGGCGGCGACACCCTCTGGCTCGCCCGGCACGGCTGGCAGGTCACCGCCGTCGACATCTCCGGCACCGCCGTCGAGGGGGTGCGTGCGCGCGCCCGCGAGCTCGGCCTGGGGGACCGGGTCACCGCCGAACAGCACGACCTGGCCCGGAGCTTCCCGGGCGGAACCTTCGACCTCGTCTCGGCGCAGTACCTCCACACCCCGTTCCCGTTGCCCCGCGGCCAGGTCCTGCGCACCGCCGCCCGGCAGCTGCGTCCCGGCGGACTGCTCCTCGTCGTCGACCACGGCTCCACCGCGCCCTGGTCCTGGAACCAGGACCCCGACACCCACTACCCCACCCCCGACGAGATCGCCGCCGGCCTCGGTCTCGATCCCGGGCAGTGGCGTGTCCTGCGCGCCGACATGCCGCGACGCCGGGCCGTGGGGCCCGCCGGCGAGACCGCCACCGTCACCGACAACGTCCTGCTCATCCGGCGAACCGCCCCATGAGCGCCCCACCGCACGACGAGACCGCGAATCGGAGCCGCCCGATGCCACGCGAGCACGCACCGGAAACCAGGCCGCGGGTGAAGGACACAGGACCCCCGCGGACCGGCGCCGACGAGAAGGCGACCCTGCTGGGATTCCTCGACCACCTGCGCGAGTCGATCGCGGACAAGGCGGCGGACGTGCCGGAACCGCAGGTCCGCACCGGCAAAACGCCTTCCGGTACCAGTCTCCTCGGGTTGGTCAAGCATCTGACCCACGTCGAGCGGTTCTACTTCACCGGCGAACGGGCCCACGACTGGGACCGCACCATGCGGCCCTCCCCCGAGGACACGGTCGACAGCGTTCTCGCCGGCTACCGGGAGGCCGTCGAACGATCGAACCAGGTCGTCGGAGCCTGCCCCGACCTGACGCTTCCCGCCCCAGGCCCACCGCGCCGGGGACCGGCACCGTCCATGCGGTGGGTCCTGGTGCACATGATCGAGGAGACCGGTCGGCACGCCGGTCACGCCGACATCCTCCGCGAGCAGATCGACGGCTCCACCGGCCGCTGACCCCGGTGCCACGGCCGCCACGGCGTGGACTGCCCCGAGCACACCTGCTTCGAGGGGGAACGGCCGCGGTCATCAGGTGCCTCACGGGATCAGCTCCTGCTGGTGACCGCCACGCCACTCCGTGAGAAGCACGGTGGCGTCGTCGTCGAGCGTGCCGTGGTGATGGTCCAGCACCGCTGCCATGAGCCGGCGCAGCGTCTCGTGCAGGGTGTGCCGGCCCGAGTGCTGGCGGAGGATGAACTCGATGAACCGGTCCCGCCCGAACTCCCTGCCCCGGGCGTCACGGGCCTCGACGATGCCGTCGGTGTACAGCAGCAGACGGTCACCGGGCTCCAGCTGCTCCTGGCACTCGGTCACCGGCAGCCCGAGATCGGCACCCATGGGTCCGGCCGGCGGGCAGGCCAGCTCCGTGGTCCACCGATTGCCGCGCAGCAGGATGGGCAGGTGGTGGCCACGGTTGACCCACGTCAGCCGGCCGGTCTCCATGTCGAGGTCGGCCAGGATGCCGGTGACGTAGCGTCTGCCGCCGAACTGTTCGAGGAGGGTCTCCTCCACCTGCCGGCTGGTCCCGGTCAGCGATGCGCCCTGGCGCCGGGCGTTGCGGCAGGCGGCCACGGCGACGTTGGCGGTGATCCCGGCGGTGGTGTCGTGGCCCATGGCGTCGAACACGCTCAGATGGAGGGTGCTGCCGGCCACGGCGTAGTCGAAGGCGTCACCGCCCATGTGGTAGGCGGGTTCCATCACCGCGCCCACGGTGACGTCATGACCGGCGTAGGCGGGCGGCGGGGTGAGGTTCCACTGCATCTCGGCCGCCACGTTCATCGGCTCGGTGCGCACCAGACGAGCGTAGGAGTCGCTGAAGGAACGCTTGCTCAGCAGCAGCAGGGCAGTCATCGACGCCCAGTCGCGCAGCGTCCGACGGACGGGCTCGTCGTCGGTATCGGTGTCGGCCCGCAACACCCCCAGGCGCTCCACACCGTCGGTGACGGCCACCCACCACCGATGCCGTGGACCGTCACCCGCCCCGCCCTGTTCGGCGAGCAGGTCCACGCGCTGGTAGGCCAGGCCGGGCAGGCTGCCGGTGACGGTGAAGTCCTGTCCGCCGTCTCCGGCGTCCACTCCCTTGCCGGTGATCTGGCGCAGCACGGTCTCGCGGAGATCCACGACGAAGACGGCCGTGTCCCACAGGCCGGCCTCCTCGGCGTGCTCGGCGATCATCTCCGGAAGCTGTTCGAGGGTGACTGTGCGACTCGCCTGCATCAGCCTCATCAGCGCTGCCGAGGACCTGTCGGCCATCACCACTCCTCTCGCCGAGCCGGTCGGGGGAGCCGCCCGTACGCTGCGGCGCGATCCCGTGGAGCGCGAGCAGGCGCTTCGGCAGCGACTACCCGCCACCGGATGGCATACGCACCCCCGGTGGCCGCGGAGGGTGGGTTCCTGGTCGAGCCCGCCGCCCCTGGGCAAGGTGCCCGAACGGCGGCCGGCGAACGGCACCACGGCGACGATCGCCTGTGAGCCGCACCGGCGGGGGCGGCGGGGGAGGCTCGTGAGCAGAGGTCGCGGAAAGGACAAAGTGAGGTGATGGATACCGCCCTTCGTGGGGGACCCGGACTCCACGGACCGACCAGGAGCCGATACGAGCAGTTCCCACGGGGACGAGTCGAACCCTCCCCGCTGATGGACGGCACCGGCCCGGGCACAGAGGACACCACCGCAGGGTAGGAGCGACCATGACCGTCTCGATCACCCGTCAGGATGCCGCCGCGCTCGGAGGCGGCGGCAGCATCCTGATGCGCCAGCGCCGGGACCACGCGCGGCTCGACGCGATGATGAACCGCTGGCCGGCCGGCGGCGCGGATGAGGAGCCGGACGCCCTGTGGCAGGACATCGTCCAGTTGGTGTTCAGCCATGCCTTCGCGGAGGAGACCGTCCTGTGGCCGGTCCTGCGCCGCCTGACTCCCCACGGCGAGGAGCTCACCGGCCGGGTGGAAGAGGAGCACCAGGCGATCAACGACCTGATCGCACAGGTCGAGAAGTCGCCCGACGACCCCCGGCGCGCCGAGTGGATCCAGCAGGCGTTCACGCTCATCCGCCAGGACATTCGCGATGAGGAGGACGAGCTGCTGCCCCATCTGCGGGCTGCGTTCGGCGATCGCCGGTTGCGGCGTATCGGCGCCGTGTGGGAAGCGGTACGGGCAACCGCCCCGACCCGCCCCCACCCCGGCGTCCCCCGGCGCCCGCCGGGCAACGCCCTGCGAGGCGTCCCCCTCAGCGTCTTCGACCGGCTGCGCGACCTCACGCCGGGCAGCGGCCCCGGCGCCCGCCGCGCTTCCCTGGTGGTCTCCGGCGCCGCGGTGGCCGCGGGCGCCGTCGTCCTGGTGGTCCGTGCCGCCCGTCGTCCGGGGCACGCCTGACCTCCGACGGAGCTCTGTCCTGTCACCCCGCACCGGCTGTCCGGCGCCGTGCCACCGACCGCCACGGCCGCCGCTCCCGGCGGTCAGGGCATGCCGCTGGCTTCGATGATCATGGCCGTGAGGGCGTCGGGGCCGCTCTCGGCCAGCGTCTGGCGCTGGCGGTCCGCTCCCGTGCCCTGCTGCAGCAGCCGGTGGACCAGTGAGGTCACCTCGCGGCTGTCGCCGGTCTCCTCCAGGGCGGGGCCGACATGCTCCAGAAGTCCGTACACGGCGTCCCCCGCCCGCCGGCGCCGGCCGCTCGGATCGATCAGCTCACCGCTCAGCCCGTAGCGTGCGGCCTGCCACATCGCCGCGTCCACCAGTTCCGGAGCGGGATCCGGCTCCTCGATGCCGTCCGCCGCCTCGCGCAGGGCGGTGTCGACCAGGGCGCGCATCAGCCCGGCGAACATCACCGCCTCGTCCGTGCGCAGCTGGACGTCGAGGCAGCGGATCTCGACGGTGGGGTAGTCCTCGGACAGACGTGCCTGCCAGTACAGCTGGCCGGTGTCGCCGATCACCCCGGCCGTCAGCAGGCGGCGTACCCGTGCGTCGTAATCCGTGTCGTCGACGAAGCGCGGCGGGATGCCACTGACCGGCCAGCGGCCGAAGACAACGGTGCGCCAGCTGGCGAAGCCGGTGTCGTTGCCCTCCCACAGGGGGGAGTTCGCCGACATGGCGGTCAGGAGCGGCAGCCAGACGCGGATCCGGTTCAGTACCTGGACGCCGACGTCCCGGCCGGGGACGGCGACGTGGACGTGCATGCCGTTGACCAGCTGCTCGGCCACCAGCTGCGGGGCCTGCTGCTGAAGGGCCCGGTAGCGGGCCTGGTCGGTGACGGGGACCGACAGCGCCTCGCTCAGCGGTGGCGTGCCGCTCGCCATGATGCGGCAGCCGTGCGCCTCCGCGGCCCCGGCCACGGCGTGCCGCAGACGCAGCAGATGCCCGCCGACCTCCTCCAGCGTGCCGCACACCGGGGTGGCCACTTCGATCTGCGCCTGCAACAGCTCCGACTGGATCTCCCGAGCGGTGACGAACGGCTTCACGCCGGCCGCGGCCCGCACCTTCTCCGCGTGTGGCGCCGGCCGGCCGGTGACCGGCTCCACCAGCATGTACTCCTCTTCCACACCAATGGTCGTGGTCATTGCCGGCCTTTCGTCACTGCCGCACGGCGCCTCCACGGTCGTGGACGCGTTCCGGACCGAACGTCACCGCTCGGCACCCGGACCTACCGTCGTCTGCCCAGTGGTGCTCGTGAAATGCCACTGGCGTGCCCATTCACACCTGGTGCGACCGGCCCGCCACCGCCACCGGAGCCCCGCGACCGGCCCGGCCCCGGGCCCGGCGTCGGCCGGTGGCCGCGTACCACTGGACGGCGAGAGCCAGCGCGAGGACGACTTCGACCGCGTCCCCGCCGTAGTACATGACCTGTGCGCCGAGGCGCAGGTCGTGCGTCTCGAAGGAGGTGCCCGGCGGTCCGGTGGCATAGAGGCTCTTGGCGAGGACGGCGTGGGCCGTCCCCGCGACGAGCAGCGTCGTCGCCCGCAGCGGCAGGCCCCACCGACGGCGGACGGGGTCGCACTGACAGACGGCGAAGGAGAAGAGCAGGCCCGCGACCAGCATGTGCAGATCGAGGACACCGCTCAGGGCGGGGCGGTGGTGCGCGGCGGACAGCAGATCAGTGCGGTGGAGCGCCCACAGCCCGCCGATGTCGACGGCCGCGGCCACCGGAGGAAACAGCAACCACGCGGCGAAGGCCGAGTGCGCCGCGCGCAACAGTCCTCGGCGGAGGGCACCCGGCGGCAGCACGCGCAGGGCAAGGGTGAGGGGACGTGCGACCACGAGCAGGACGGGGCCGGCCATGGCCAGGAGCAGGTGACGGGCCGCGTGGGCGGTGAACGGCCCGCCCGGCAGCCACCCGCACAGCCCCCAGACCAGAGCCACGCCCCCGGCGACGAAGGCGCAGTCCCGTCGCCACGGCCAGGTGTCGCCACGACGCCTCAGCGCGGCGGCGGCCAGGACGTACCCCGCACAGACCGGGCCGCACCCGAGGACGGCCACCACGACGACGGCCGGAAGCGGACCGGCCGTCACGACGACCGACGCCCCCACCGCCCGGCACGGACGACGAAACCCACGCCGACCAGGAGCAGGACGAGGCCCGCCAGGTTCCACGCCCAGTCGTACGGGGCGATGTCGACGCCGTAGCGGATCTGGTGCAGGCGCAGCAGTTTGTGGTCGACGACGCCGTCGAAGACCTGGAAGGCGCCGAGCCCCAGGAAGAACCCGCCCCAGGCGTGGGCGGGCGACAGGGCCCGGCGGCGCCGCAGGTCCGCGAGGAGGAAGAAGCCGGCGACCAGCGCCAGCAACTCCGCGGTGTGCAGCAGACCGTCGGAGACCAGTCCCGCGCCGAAGGTGGAGCGGTCGTAGAAGTGGTGCCAGTGCAGGATCTGGTGGAAGACGATCTCGTCCACGGCCGCCATGACGGCCGCACCGATCAGCGCGCACACGAGCAGCGATCGCCGGGGCTCGGGCCGTTCCGTGCTTCCTGGGTCCGCCCGGTGTTCACGGGTCCTCACGGTACGCGTCCGCCTTTCCGAACGGGTCGGCTGCCGCTCGCCGGCCACCCCGCGCCCGAGCCGGCCCCGGCCGACCGCGACGCCCGGCCGGGGCCCCTCGTGGCTTCAGTCCTTGCCCATGGCTTTGCGCACGGTGTCCTTGGTGCGGTCCATGAGGGCGGCGACGGGCCCGAGGGCCACGTTGGCCGCGCCGGATTCGACACCCGGGTGGGGCCGGGTGGGTGCCATGGCCTCGGCGGCCTTGATGGCCTTGGCCATCGCGGCGAGACCGGTGGCGTCGGTGCTGCGGCGGATGTGGGTGAACTCGTAGCGCTCCTCGGCCCGCGCGTGTTCCTGGACGTCCCGGCGCAGCGCCAGGAGCCGGGGCATGAACGTGGGGTCGTCGGTGTCCGTCTCGTCGAGGGCCGCGAGGGTCTCCTTGGCCGCCTTCTCCTCGGCGAGGCGGTCCTCGACGACCTGCTCGCCGCCGGGGAAGCCGCGCCGGGCGAAGGGGTGGACGACCTCCTCCTCGGCGGTCTCGTGCACGGCCAGCAGACGCACCAGGCGGCGGAAGGCATCGCGGCGTTCTTCGCCGGCGGTGGCCTCGACCTCGTCGAAGAGGTTGCGGATGTCGCCGTGCTGACGCATCAGCAACGCGACCACGTCGTCGTCCTCGGCCCTGTCGTCCCCCGCGTGCGGGGTGTGCAGTTCGGGCATCTCGGCTCTCCCCTACTTCTCGCGCTGCGCGGGGTCGGGGTGCTCGCCCTCGGACTGGACCCGGTACTCGCGGCCGAACATCTCACCGTGCTCCGTGATGACCCGGTCGCTCGGCGGCGCCTCCCCGCCGTGGATCCGCTCCTGCATCTGCTCGAACCGCTCGTGCGCCTCGCGCACGTAGCCGGCCCCGAGCGTGGTCAGGTCGATCTGGGTGTCCAGCAGCTCCCGCACGTAGTCCTTGTTCGGCTCGAAGGTCAGCACGTCGGGCAGCTCCGGAGCCAGCACCGAGGCGGGGTCACGGCCGTCGTGCCGGCGCATCAGGTCACAGGCCGCGTGCAGGTGCTCCAGCTCCATGTTCAGATGCAGCTCCCAGATGGCCTTCACCTTCGGGTCGCTCTCCTGCTCCATGAAGGAGTAGTACAGGTAGCACTCGTTGTACTCGTGGTTGACGAGCTGCTCCCACCACGTCTCACCGGGGTCCACGAGAGACTCGTAGTGGGTGACGTGCTCCTCCTCGATCAGCCCGATCTCCTGGTACAGCTGGCGGGCGATCGGCTCCATGTAGGTGGGGCCGGTGTTCATGTAGAAGTTCATGGTCTGCTGCTCCGTCGACATGATCGTCAGCGCGTGCAGCTTCGACAGCGGGTCCGTCCGGTCCTTGGCGTACGGGTCGCGGACGTTGTCGACCGGGTCGCGGTGCTGGAACCTGGTGGGCCGGCCGGGCATGACCTCGGTCAGGCCGTCGACGATCGACTCCGCCTTGCGGTGCTCGATCATCTCGTACAGGTTCGCGTACCGGTACAGGTGGTCGAAGTCCTCCAGCACACCGAACTGGTACGCCTGCTTCAGATACGGATCCGGCTCCATCCGCGCCACCCACGCCGTCAGGTCCACCGCGACCTGCTCGTAGGCGATCGTCGTCTCCAGTACCGACGACACGCCCGGAAGGAGCCAGTTCACCACCCTCTGCTGCTGCGCCTCGATGTAGCGCACCCGCGCCAGCTGCCGCTTGACCTCCGGGTCGGCCGTGTGGCGGGCGAACTGGTGGCTGAACAGGATCGCCTCCACCTCGATGCCGTTCATCGTGATGATCCGGCAGCGGGTGTACGGGTCGCAGTGGTCCGGGTCGATCGGCTCCACGTCCAACTCACGCCAGCTGCGCAGCTGGCGGTCGAGCGGGATACCCCGCTGCTCCAGCGGATTGAACGTCATGGGGGTGCCTCCTGGGGGCGAGGGGGACCCGCGCGTCGCCGGGGTATCCCGTTTCGGGCGACGTGCGCAGACCTGCTCCCCAGTCTGTTCACCATGGGCGCTTTCGGGCCACCGCTCACACCCGCAGGCCGGACGGTCCGCCCTGATGGGTCAACCGGGCGGGCGGATGCCGTGCTCGCCGGCGTAGCGTGTCCGCGCCCCGCCGGACGACGTGCCCGCATCCTGCGTCCCGGAAAGCCGTCGTGCTCGCACGGCCGCTGCCCCGGCCGCGAGGACCGGGAGGAACCGGAGCAGGTGAGCCGGGGAGGAGCGGGTACCCGCCGCACATGATGAAGCGCGCGCTGTGGCAGGGACCGGTCGCCGGCACAGCCGGGGTGCTGGTGATGACGCTGGGCGAGAAAGTGGAGCAACGGCTGACCGGCCGTCGTGACTCCCACGTGCCCGCCCGGACCCTGGAACGCCTGACCGGCATGCCGGAGCGACCCGGCCGCCGGCCCGTGCCGGTGAACCTGACCATGCACGTGGGGCAGGGTGCCCTCCTCGGAGTGCTGCGGTCGGTGATGTCGCACGCCGGGCTCCGCGGGCCCTGGTCGTCGGCGAAGTTCGCCGTCGTCCGTCTCACCAGCGACCAGATCCTGGAGAACGCCACCGGCGTCGGCGCCCCGCCCCAGACCTGGCCGCGCCGCGAACTCGTCGTCGACCTGCTCCACAAGACGGTGTACGCCTTCGCCACCGGCGTCGTCGCCGACGCCCTGGCCGCCCGGTCGGGGCCCGGCCCCGGGCAGCGCCACGCCGCGATGCGCCCCGGCCGCCACGCCGGCGTGGGCCCCCTGCCCCGGGGACGGTGACCGCGAAAGGACGATTACTTACCGGTCGTCTTCTCCACCAACGCGCTGTACGCCAGCTGCAACGCGTCCGCACCGGCCAGCGCGGTGAGTGCCCCCATGGTGGTGCGGGTGGCGCGCGGCCAGAGCAGCTGCCCGGCGGTGAGGGTCGAGGACACCCAGACGCTCATGCAGAACGGGCAGGTCACCAGCTCGCCGACCGTGGCCCTGCCACCCTCGGACCGCGCTTCCTCGTGCAGTTCTGCCGGCCCTTCCGGGCCGTGGAAGGTGGTGAAGGGAGCTCTCAGCGGACTGGTCACCGACGCCTTGCTCAGCAGCCGGCTCAGCCGGAACGTCGCCACCGCGGTCAGAGCCACGTCCCAGGGCACGGGCCGGTCCGGCAGCGGACGCCCCCGTGTCCTCACCACCGTCCCCCAAGCTGCCGTGTACGCGCCGAAAGCCGCCATGGCCGCCAGATAGCCGCGCAGCGGACGCCCTTCCCCCGCGGCGTAGATGCGTTCGGTGCGTCGCAGCCGCCGCCCCAGACGGGCTGTGAAGCGGCCGTCAGCTGCTGTGCCCATGGCCCCTGTCCTCTTCCGTCCCCGTCCCTGTCGACGCCTCGTCCGCTCCGCGGCCGGCCGGCCTCTCCGTCCCGTCCTCCCGGCGCAGGCCGACCTCCACGTGCCCGTCGACGATTCGGGTGTCGAAGGCGGGCTGGGGCGCGGTCGCGGGGCCGCGGACGTTCCAGCCGTCCGAGAGCCGGAAGACGCTGCCGTGCCAGGGACACCGGACACACCCGTCGGCGACCGTGCCCTCGGACAGCGGCCCCGCCAGATGACTGCACCGTTCGGCCAGCGCGTGGAAGGTTCCGCCGAGTTCGCGCACCACCAGGACCGGCACGTCGTCCACGGTGCGCCGCACGGGCCGGCCGGCGGGGAACTCGTCCACGGTACCGATCCGGTGCCAGCCCTCCCTGACGACGTGCGGGACCTCCTCGGCGTGGTTGGCACCGGAAGCCTGCCGGTAGGCCATGTGGCCACCCAGCATGCCTCCCAGACCGACCGCGGTCAGCCCGAGGAAGCCGTACGCCCGGCCCGCTCCGGCCCGTCCGGTGAGGCGGCAGAGGAGGGAGGCGCCGTACAGACCCACGGCCGCCGCGTTGGCCACGGCGTGCACCAGCCCCACCCGCGTCTGCTGACGATGCAGCTCGGACCAGTCGACCGCGCCCGTCAACGCGGCGGGACCGGCCGCCGCCAGTCCGACGCCCACCAGGAGTGCGGACTCCCGGGAACGGCCGGGCCACAGGTCGAGCACCGCGGCGGACGTCCAGCTGCCGACCGGCACCTGGACCATCAAGGGGTGCACGGGATGGCCGAGCCACCTGCCGTGCAGCCCGTCCCGTGCGCGGCCGAGCGGCAGGGCCCGCACTCTCCTGGTCAGCACGTCGATCACCGCATCCGCCCTGGGATCACGCTCCAGGGCGTCCAGCAGCCACAGCATCCGGTTCTGCCCCGTACGGCGGCGATCTGGCTTTTTGTCCATGGGCGCAGGGTCCCCCCACGGACGAGGAACAAACAGCCGCTCCAGCCCCTTTGCCGGCCACGGAGCCGGCCGGGCGGACAGCCGCCTCGGCGCCCCGGCCGCCCGGCCGGGTGTGCCCGGCCGGCCGGGAAGGCGCGGAG
The DNA here is from genome assembly GCF_042717095.1 of Streptomyces sp. NPDC058632. Classification (NCBI taxonomy): domain Bacteria; kingdom Bacillati; phylum Actinomycetota; class Actinomycetes; order Kitasatosporales; family Streptomycetaceae; genus Streptomyces; species Streptomyces sp. NPDC058632. The sequence continues at coordinate 24,589 of NZ_JBHXQZ010000034.1, forward strand.
TCGGTCCTTGCCCATGACCCCGGCGGTCTCGTGCACGGCCGGCAGGCGCACCAGGCGGCGGAAGACGTCGCGGCGTTCTTCGCCGGCGGTGGCCTCGATCTCGTCGAAAAGGGTGCGGATGTCGCCGTGCTGACGCATCAGCAGGGCGACGACGTCGTCGCCCCTGTGCCCCGGCCGCCCGGCGGCCCCTCTCCGGCACCGAAAAGGGCGAGGCCCGAAGCCCTCACCCGCTACCAGTGAAACCCCAGGTCAGGGCCACACCAGGCAGTACGCCTGGTGCCCCGCCTCGTGCAGCCGGTGGCTGAAGTCCTGCCACTCGTGCAGCAGTTGGTAGACATTGAAGGCGTCGCGGGGACCGCCGCGATCCGGGACCGTGGACCAGATGAAGGCGGCCGCGCCCACCGATTCCTCGCCTATGCCGCGGAGGGGGTCGACGACGGTCATCGGGAGTTTCACGACCGCGTAGTCGGGGTGCAGGACGACCAGTTCCAGCGGCGGCACCTTGTGCAGGGGGACACCCTCGATGCCGGTGAGGACCATGGCGGCCATCGTCTCCGGCTTGATCTTGGTGAACATGCCGTTCATGCCGAGCTCGTCGCCGCCGAGTTCCTCGGGGCGCATCGAGATCGGGACGCGGGCGGCGGTGGCGCCGTCCGGTGCGCCGAAGTACTTGTAGGTCACCCCCACTCGCCCACCACTCCTGCTCCCCGCACTCGACGGGGCGATCGACTCGGCCCCATCCGGAGCACCGCGTGCCCGACGGGCCTCGTCCGCCTCTTCCGCCTCGCGCCGGTGCTTTCCCCGCCGGGAACGCCGAGGGCCGAGGTCGTCAGTCCCCTCGCCCAGTCCGCCACCGCGATGCATATCTCCACCCGACTGCTTTTCTAGGCCGCGTGGCCCCGCCGCGCAACCCGATCATCGTGTCAGTGACCTCCCCCACGGCCGCCCGCCGAAACGTACGGTGTCGCATCTGCCCGCGGGTCCTTCCCAGCGTCCGGCCGCCCCGGACCGGTGAGCTGTGTGCACTCCCACGCCAGTTTCGCAGATCACGGGCGATCCGGGGCCGGACGCCCCTGCGGGTGGCCGGATATCCGAGCCCGTGAACGGCCGCGCGGGGCGACCGTGCTGAACAGGCGTGCGACATGGTTGTGCGAACAGGTGGTACGGGCAGGTGGGGCCGGATTACTCACCGGACCGCCGCGGGACCGCCGCGGGGCCGGCGGGCCCCGGCCCCCGGTCCCCCGCTCGCGCCTGGCCTACTCTGAACAGGTCACTCGCAGCCCGAGTCCGAGATGTCGGAGAGGTCGGAGAAGTCGCAGGTCATGAGCGAACTGCCATACCCATACGAAGCCCAAGCCTCGCAGGCGCTGTTCGATCGTGCCGCGGCCGTCACACCCGGTGGCGTGAATTCGCCGGTGCGTGCCTTCCGGGCCGTCGGCGGCACGCCCCGGTTCATGGTGTCCGGCACCGGCCCGTACCTGACCGACGCCGACGGGCGGGAGTACGTCGACCTCGTCTGTTCCTGGGGGCCGATGATCCTCGGGCACGCGCACCCCGAGGTGATCGCCGCCGTGCAGGACGCCGTCGCGCGCGGCACCTCCTTCGGGACGCCCGGGGAGGGCGAGGTCGCGCTCGCCGAGGAGATGGTCGCCCGGATCGAGCCGCTGGAGCAGGTCCGGCTCGTGTCCAGCGGCACCGAGGCCACCATGTCGGCCATCCGGCTCGCCCGCGGTTTCACGCGGCGCGCCAAGGTGGTCAAGTTCGCCGGCTGCTACCACGGGCACGTCGACGCGCTGCTCGCCGCCGCCGGGTCGGGCGTCGCCACCTTCGCCCTGCCGGACACCCCCGGTGTCACCGGCGCCCAGGCCGGCGACACGATCGTCCTGCCCTACAACGACCTCGACGCCGTGCGCGCGGCCTTCGCCGCGCACCCCGGTGAGATCGCCTGCGTGATCACCGAGGCGTCCCCGGGCAACATGGGTGTCGTACCGCCGCTGCCCGGGTTCAACCAGGGACTCAAGGACGCCTGCGCCGCGAACGGCGCGCTGTACATCTCCGACGAGGTCATGACCGGGTTCCGTACCAGCCGCGCCGGGTGGTTCGGCGTCGACGGCGTGCGGCCCGACCTGATGACCTTCGGCAAGGTGATGGGCGGCGGCTTCCCGGCCGCGGCCTTCGGCGGGCGGGCCGACGTCATGGCGCACCTCGCCCCCGCCGGGCCCGTCTACCAGGCCGGCACCCTCTCCGGGAACCCCGTCGCCACCGCCGCCGGGCTCGCCCAGCTGCGGCTGCTCGACGACGCCGCGTACGAGAAGGTGGACGCCGTCTCCGCGCGGATCCAGGCCCTCGTCACCGAGGCGCTGGCCAAGGAGGGCGTCGCGCACACGCTGCAGAACGCCTCCAACATGTTCTCCGTCTTCTTCACGGACCGGCCGGTGAGGAACTACGAGGACGCCAAGGCGCAGGAGTCGTTCCGCTTCACCGCCTTCTTCCACTCCCTCCTCGAGAACGGCGTCTATCTGCCGCCCTCGTCCTTCGAGTCCTGGTTCGTGTCCACCGCGCACGACGACCGGGCCGTCCAGCGGATCGCCGACGCCCTCCCCGCGGCGGCCCGAGCGGCAGCGGAGGCGACGGCATGAGCGACGGCACGGGCGCGGGGAAGAAGGGCGGGGACCTCACCGTCGTCCATCTCATGCGGCACGGCGAGGTCCACAACCCGGACGGTGTCCTCTACGGCCGGCTCCCCGGCTACCAGCTCTCCGAACTGGGCCGGCGGATGGCCGACCGGGTCGGCGAGCACCTCGCCTCCCGCGACATCGTCCATGTCGGCGCCTCCTCGTTGGAGCGGGCCCAGGAGACGGCGCAGCCGATCGCCAAGGCACACGGCCTGGACATCGCCACCGACGACCGGCTCCTCGAGGCGGAGAACGTCTTCCAGGGCAAGACCTTCGGCGTCGGCGACGGCGCCCTGCGCCGGCCCGGGAACTGGAAGCACCTGGTCAACCCGTTCAGGCCGTCCTGGGGCGAGCCGTACGCCGAGCAGGTCGTCCGCATGCTGGGCGCGCTCGACGCGGCCAAGGACGCGGCGCGCGGTCACGAGGCGGTCCTGGTCAGCCATCAGCTGCCGATCTGGATCGTGCGCTCCCACGTCGAGAAGCGGCGGCTGTGGCACGACCCGCGCAAGCGGCAGTGCACGCTCGCCTCGCTGACCACCTTCACCTACCTGGGCGACAAAATCGTTTCCGTCGGCTACAGCGAGCCGGCCCGCGATCTGGTCCCCGCCCATCTCCTCGCCGGCGCCAAACCGGTGAGGGGGAAGGACGGCGCCCCGCAGGGCAAGGCCTTCGGGGCGTAGGCCTGACCGGCGGGGCATGCCGGAGACGCGGGGGCCGCGGTACGCCCTGCCCGAGTTCTCCGGGCAGGGGAGAGACCCCGGCGGGGCCCGTGCGCGGGGCCCCGCCCCGCGTCGACACTCTCCTCCGCCCCGCGGCGGGACGCGCCGGTCCCCGCCGGCCCCGGCCGGACGGATACCGCCGGTCGCCTCCGGCCTGATCTGCCGGGCAGGCACTGACGCACTCGACGTGCGATGCCCGGCCCGTGCGGCGTGCGGCACACCCGGTGCCCGGCACACCCTCGTGACGTTCGTTGTCGAACTTTCGCACGAGACGGGGAACTCCCGTTCCCGTCGCGTCCTCTCAGTGAGTGACCACCGGAGGACGCGACGATCGGGGATGTCATGCGCGCGCTCACCCGCAGGGGAATGCTCGGACTCGGCGCGGGAGCCGCCGCGACGGTCCCGCTGGCCGGCTGCGGCAGCGGCAGCGGCACAGGCTCGGACGGCTCGAGGCGTACGGACGGTCCGAAGGGCGGTGACCGTCCCGGGAAGCCCGAGCCGACGAAGGCCGCCCGGCCGATCGGCGACGGCTCCACCGCCTTCACCGGCAAGCAGCCCCACCAGCCCTCCCGGCCGGTGCCGCTGGAGCCGGGACAGGCCCCGCCGCAGTTCGTCGTCTTCTCCTGGGACGGGGCCGGCGAGGTCGGCAACGGGCTCTTCCCGCGCTTCCTGGACCTCGCCAAGCGGCACGACGCCCACATGACGTTCTTCCTCTCCGGCATCTATCTGCTGCCCGAGTCGAAGAAGCGGCTGTACGACCCGCCCAACAACCCGCGCGGCGCCTCCGACATCGGCTACCTGACCGACGGCCACATCAAGGACACGCTGAAGAACGTCCGCCGCGCCTGGCTCGAGGGCCACGAGATCGGCACCCACTTCAACGGCCACTTCTGCGCCGGCTCCGGCAGCGTCGGCACCTGGACCCCGCAGCAGTGGCGCAGCGAGATCGACCAGGCGAAGTCGTTCGTGAAGGAGTGGCGGACCAACTCCGGCTGGACGGACCTGCCGTCCCTGCCGTTCGACTACGACAAGGAACTCGTCGGCGGCCGTACGCCCTGTCTGCTCGGCCAGGACAACCTGCTCACCACCGCCCGCGACCTGGGCTGGCGCTACGACGCCTCCTCGCCCGGCGGCCTTCAGGTCTGGCCGGCGAAACGCCGGGGGATGTGGGACCTGCCCCTGCAGCAGATTCCGTTCCCCGGCCGGTCCTTCGAGGTCCTGTCGATGGACTACAACATCCTCGCCAACCAGTCCGTCAACTCCACCAACGCGCCCGCGGGCAACCACCCCGCCTGGCGGGAGCAGGCGACCCGGGCGTACATATCAGGCTTCAAGCGTGCGTACGAGACGAACCGGGCGCCCTTCTTCGTGGGCAACCACTTCGAGCAGTGGAACGGCGGCATCTACATGGACGCCGTCGAGGGTGTCATCGAGCACATCGCGCGGGAGAAGGAGAAGGGCGGCGACGTCCGCATGGTCTCCTTCCGGCAGTTCGCCGACTGGCTGGACGTGCAGAAACCCGAGGTGCTGGAGCGGTTGCGCACGCTGGGGGTCGGGCAGGAACCGGCGGGTGGCTGGAAGGGCTTCCTGAGCGGTTCCGGCGGGACAGGCGGCTCCGGCGGGACGGGCGGTTCCGGTGGGACGGGCGGTTCCGGTGGGACAGCCGGCTCCAGTGGCTCGGGCGGCACCGCGGGGACGGGGACCGGCGCGGGCACGGGGGCCGCGAGCGGCGCCTGATATGCGGGTTTCCACCCGCAAGGGGGGTGCCCAAGATCCCCGGAACGGGCATGCGAAACTTTTCACATGAGTGCCGCCAGCCGCGCCCCCCAGCGCTCGAACCGCGCCACCGGTGTCCGTGCCGCCCGAGTTCACGCCGCCCGCGTGCGCGCCCCGCGCGTCCGCGGGCGCCGTGCCGCCCTGGCCACCGGAGCCGCGGTGGCGGCCCTGCTGCTCACCGCGTGCGGTTCCGGCGGAACGTCCGGCGGGGGCGGCAACACCAACTTCGTCACCGGCACCGACGGCATCTCCACCGTCGCCAGGGGCGAGCGCGTCGCCGCGCCCGACCTGTCCGGCAAGACGCTCGAGGGCGAACACCTCGACGTCGCCGACTTCCAGGGCAAGGTCGTCGTCCTCAACGTGTGGGGCTCCTGGTGCAACCCGTGCCGCGCGGAGGCCAAGTACTTCGCCAAGGTGTCCGAGGACTACGCCGGCCGGGACGTGCAGTTCGTCGGCATCAACACCCGCGACACCAGCACCGGGTCGGCGCTCGCCTTCGAGAAGGACTTCGGCATCACCTACCCGAGCCTTTACGACCCCACGGGCAAGCTGATGCTCCGCTTCGAGAAGGGCACCCTCAACCCGCAGGCGATCCCCTCCACCCTGATCCTGGACCGGGACGGCAGGGTCGCCGCCCGATCGCTCACCGCGCTCAGCGAGGAACGGCTGCTGAAGATGCTCGAGCCGGTCGTCGCGGAGAAGTGACGTGACCGTCCTCACCTCGCTCGCGGCCGACGCGGGCTCCCTCGCCGCCGGGACGGGCTACAACGGCACGGTGCTCAACGGCGCCCTGCTGGTGGCACTGCCCATCGCCCTGCTCGGCGGGCTCGTCTCCTTCTTCTCGCCCTGCGTCCTGCCGCTGGTGCCCGGCTACCTCTCCTATGTCACCGGCGTGTCCGGCACCGACCTGGCCGAGGCCCGGCGCGGCCGGATGGTCGCCGGCGCCTCGCTGTTCGTCCTCGGCTTCACCGTCGTGTTCGTCTCGGGCGGCGCCTTCTTCGGCTTCTTCGGGCAGACGCTGCAGGAACAGTCGGGCCTCCTCACCAAGGTGCTCGGCGTCCTCATGATCCTCATGGGCGTCTTCTTCATGGGGATGATGCCCTGGCTGACCCAGCGCGAGTTCCGCTTCCACAAGCGGCCGGCGGCCGGCCTGGCCGGCGCGCCCGTCCTCGGCGCCCTGTTCGGCATCGGCTGGACGCCCTGCATCGGCCCCACCCTCGCCTCCGTGCTGACGCTCTCCGCACAGCAGGAGAGCGCCGGACGCGGCGCCGTACTGACCGTCGCGTACTGTCTGGGACTGGGTCTGCCCTTCGTCCTCGCGGCCGTGGCCTTCCGCAAGGCGCTCGGTGCCTTCGGGTGGGTCAAGCGCCACTACGTCTGGGTCATGCGGGCCGGCGGCACGATGATGATCGTGACCGGAGTGCTGCTGCTCACCGGCGTGTGGGACAGCCTCGTGGTGGAGATGCAGACCTGGTCCAACGGCTTCACTGTGGGGATCTGACGGCGATGAGCACGACTTCCAAGACCGGGCGGGGGCACACCCCGGGGGAATCCGGGGGCGCCGCGGCCGACGCCGCGGCCCGGGACCGGGCCGCCCGCGAGCAGGACCAGGACCTCGGCGCGGCCGGCTCCCAGCTGTCCACCGCGCCCAGGGAGGACCTGCCGAATCTGCCCGCGCTGGGCGTCATCGGCTGGGCCCGCTGGTTCTGGCGGCAGCTCACCTCCATGCGGGTCGCGCTGCTGCTGCTCCTGCTGCTGTCGCTCGCCGCGATCCCCGGCTCGCTCATCCCGCAGACCGGCGTCGACGAGACCATGGTCGCCGACTTCCGCGAGCGGCACGAGTTCCTCGCGCCGCTCTACGACAAGGTCGGCCTGTTCAACGTCTACAGCTCGGTGTGGTTCTCGGCGATCTACATCCTGCTGTTCATCTCCCTCATCGGCTGCATCGTGCCCCGCACCTGGCAGTTCGTGGGCCAGCTGCGCGGACGCCCGCCGGGCGCGCCCAAGCGCCTGACCCGGCTGCCCGCGTACACCACCTGGCGGACCGGGGCCGAACCCGGGCAGGTCCGCGAGGCCGCGCTCGCCCTGCTGCGGAAGCACCGCTTCCGCGCCCACCTCGCCGGTGACGCCGTCGCCGCCGAGAAGGGCTATCTGCGGGAGGCCGGCAACCTCGCCTTCCACCTCGCCCTGATCGTGATGCTGATCGCCTTCGCCTGGGGACAGCTGTTCAAGTCCGAGGGCAACAAGCTGATCGTCGAGGGCAACGGCTTCGCCAACACGCTCTCGCAGTACGACGACTTCAAGTCCGGCAACCTCTTCGACGTCGCCGACCTGGAGCCGTTCAGCTTCGACGTGAAGTCCTTCACCGGCACCTACGAGCGCAGCGGCCCCAACAAGGGAACGCCGCGCACCTACGAGACCGAACTCGTCTACAGCGAGGGCGCCTACGGCGAGGAGAGGACGACCACCGTCAAGGTCAACGAGCCGCTGCGGATCGGCGACTCCAAGGTCTACCTCGTCAGCCACGGCTACGCGCCCGTGGTCACCGTCCGTGACGGCGACGGCAAGGTCGTCTTCAAGGACGCGGTGCCCCTGCTGCCGCTCGACTCCAACGTCACCTCCTCCGGAGTGGTCAAGGTCCTCGACGGCTACCGCAACGCCGAGGGCGAGAAGGAACAGCTCGGCTTCAACGCCTTCTTCGTGCCCACCTTCGGCGGCTCCCAGAGCGGCACGATGCTCTCCCAGTTCCCGGCCCTCGACTATCCGGTGCTCGCGCTGTCCGCCTACCACGGCGACCTCAAGGCCGATTCCGGCATTCCGCAGAGCGTGTACCAGATGGACAAGACCAAGATGAAGGAGTTCAAGGACTCCGACGGCGAGCTGTTCAAGAAGATGCTGACGCCCGGCGAGACCATGACCCTCCCGGACGGCGCGGGCACGGTCACCTTCGAGAACGACATCAGGGAATGGGCCGGCTTCCAGATGGTCCAGGAGCCGGGCGGCGGCTGGGCCCTCGGCGGCGCCCTCGTCGCGATCGCCGGTCTGGCCGGCTCCCTGTTCATCCAGCGGCGCCGGGTGTGGGTGCGCGCGGTCGAGGGCCCCGACGGCGTCACCGTCGTCGAGATGGCCGGGCTCGGCCGCAGCGAGTCCGCCATCGTGCCCGAGGAACTCGGCGACCTCGCCGGAATCCTCTACGACGGCGCCCCGGGCGCCCCGGACCCGGACCCGTCCGCCGGATCACCCGATGCGCCGGACTCGCCCGATACCCCCGACCCTCAAGCCGTACCTGCCGAAGGGGCTGAGAAGCCGTGACTCTTGCCGCCGCGACCGAACTGGTCACCGCCACGAGCCTGGCCGCCGCGAAGAACGAGAACCTCGCGGAGATCAGCAACGTCCTGATCTACTCCGCGATGGCGGTCTATACCCTGGCCTTCTTCGCGTACATCGCCGAATGGATCTTCGGCAGCCGAAGCAAGGTCGCCCGCACCGCCGCCGCGCTCACCCCGCGCGCGCAGGCGGCGGGGAAGGCCGCCCCCGCCGTCACCGTGAAGCAGGAGGGCGGCACCGCCGTACTGGAGCGGCCCAAGGTCGTCGTACGGGCCGCGGCCGGCGCGCGGGACGTGCCCGACGGGCCGGGGGCGCACGGCGGCGACGCGCAGGGCGACCTCTACGGGCGGATCGCCGTCTCCCTCACCGTGCTCGCCTTCCTGGTCGAGTTCGGCGGTGTGCTCACCCGGGCGCTGTCCGTGCAGCGGGCGCCGTGGGGCAACATGTACGAGTTCAACATCACCTTCACCACGGTCGCCGTCGGCGTGTACGTCCTGCTGCTGGCGCTGAGGAAGAACGTGCGCTGGCTCGGCCTGTTCCTGACCACGACGGTCCTCCTCGACCTCGGCCTGGCCGTCACCGTCCTGTACACAGCGAGCGACCAGCTGGTCCCCGCGCTCGACTCGTACTGGCTCTACATCCACGTCTCCACCGCGATCCTGTGCGGCGCGGTCTTCTACGTCGGTGCGGTCGGCACGGTCCTGTACCTCTTCAAGGACTCCTACGAGAACAAGCTCGCGCGCGGCGGCAAGCCCGGCGGCTTCGCCACCTCCGTCATGGAGCGGCTGCCCGCCTCCGCCTCGCTCGACAAGTTCTCCTACCGCGTCAACGCGGCCGTCTTCCCGCTGTGGACGTTCACGATCATCGCGGGCGCCATCTGGGCCGGCGACGCCTGGGGCCGCTACTGGGGCTGGGACCCCAAGGAGACCTGGTCCTTCATCACCTGGGTCGCCTACGCCGGCTACCTGCACGCCCGCGCCACCGCAGGCTGGAAGGGCCGCAAGGCCGCCTACCTGGCCCTGCTCGCCTTCGGCTGCTGGCTGTTCAACTACTACGGCGTGAACATCTTCGTCTCCGGCAAGCACTCCTACGCCGACGTCGGTCTGGACGCGCTCCGTTCCGTCGGGTTCTGACCCCCGTCCCGCCAAGGCCGGTTCCCGTGACCTGGGTCACGGGAACCGGCCTTCGTCGTCCGGACAGGCAGAAGGGCGTGGACATACATCTGCGGAGACGCATCCGTGCGGGGGACCACGACGCCTTCGGCGACCTCTTCGACGCGTACGCGCGCTCCGTCTACAACCACGCCTACCGGCTCACCGGCGACTGGGCGAGTGCCGAGGAGACCGTCTCCCTGACCTTCCTGGACGCGTGGCGGCTGCGCGAGCGGCTCGACGAGGAAGGCGGCTCGCTGCGCCCCTGGCTGCTGGGCATCGCCACCAACGTCACCCGCAACACCCGCCGCGCCGCCCGCAGACACGCGGCCGCCGTCGCCCGCCTGCCGCGCGACGGGACGGTACGGGACTTCGCCGACGAGGTCGCGGGGCAGGTGGACGACGCGGCACGGCTCGCCCTCGTCCGCACGGCGCTCGCCCGGCTGCGCCGTGCGGAACGCGAGGTGCTGGCGCTGTGCGTGTGGTCCGGGCTGGACTACGCCGCCGCGGCGGACGCGCTCGGCATACCCGTGGGCACCGTGCGGTCCCGCCTCTCCCGCGCTCGAACAAAACTCGCGAACCATCTCGAAAACCCGGAACTACCCGCGCTCCGCGGACAGATGAGAGATGACCGCGGCACCGCGGTCGGGCCCCTGAGGGAGGGAAACCGATGAACCAGCTCCCGGAACTCCCCGAGAGAGACCTTCCACCGGCCCGTCACCGACTCCTCAAGGAGCACCTGATGACCGAGATCCGGCGAGAAGACCAGGCACCCGCCCCCCGGTGGGACAAGGGGAACAAGTGGCTGCGACCCGCGCTCGCGGCGGCGGCCGTCGCGACCGCCGCCGTCACCGTGATGGTTCTCCCGTCCGGCGGCGGCGGAACGGACGACCGGCCGCCCGGCAAGGCACCGGCCGCCCAGCCCGGCACACCGACCGACGAGCGGTCCGGCACGCCGGCCGTCGCCCTGCTGGAGAACATCGCGCTCGCCGCCGAGCAGCAGACCGATTACAGCGGCATCGAGGACGACCAGTACGTGTACATCGACAGCAGGGTCTCCTACGCGCGGTACGAGGAGGGAGGGAGGACGACGATCCCGCCGCTGCACCGTTCGGAGCAGTGGACATCCGTCGACGGCAGCCGCAAGGGGCTGATCCGGGAACAGGGCAGGGGCCGGTGGGCCACCGACCCGGACCCGGGTCCGGGCGAACCGGGCGGCGAGGTCGCCACCCACTACCGGCATCTGTCCACACTGCCCACCGACCCGGACGGGATGTACGACTGGCTGCGCCGGACGGCCCCGGACCAGGGCGGTCAGGAGACCGAGCAGGCCATGTTCGTCCTGGTCGGCGACCTGATCCGGGACGCGATCGTGCCGCCGGAGCAGAATGCCGCCCTGTACCGGGCGGTGGCCCGCATCGAAGGGGTGACCGTGGTGGAGAACGCGGTGGACGCCCTCGGCCGGAAGGCGGTCGCCGTCGCCCGTCAGGATCCCGACAACCCGACCCGGGACGAGTGGCTCTTCGACGCCGGGACCCACGAGTTCCTGGGCGAGCGCAGCGTGGCCAGTGAGGACTACTCGGATGTGCGGAAGGGCACCGTCACCAGCAACACGGTGATCACGCGCAGGGCCGTCGTGGACGAGGCGGGCCGGCGGCCGTAGGGCCGTCGCCCCCGGGTCCCCGTCACACCCCGATGTCCTCGTTCCACACCTCGGGGCGCCGCGTGATGAAGTCCCTCGTCATCGCGGCGCTCCTCGTCGTCTGCCAGGACCATGCCACCGCACCGCCCGCTGGGCCCAGCAGGCGGTGTGCAGCGGGCCGCCCCGGATGCCCACCCTCACCCTCCAGCCCCTGGTCGCAGGCCCGCACAGCATGCCGGTGATCACCGACCCGCAGGAGGCACGTACCGACCTGGTCCTGGCCGGCCTGACGGCCATCACGCACGCCGCCGACACGGCCGTCAACGAGATACTGAAGGCGCTCTCCGCAGCACTGCGGGACACTCCCGAAGACATCGCGGACCCCCTCGTCGAATTCACCGCACAGGGGCTGGGCAACCGCCCGGCCGAGCACCTCTGGAGGAGTCTGGTGGTCGTGGACCTCTCCTTCCACAAGTCCTACATCTCCGAAGAAATCAGGGACGAAGGGCGTGAACAGGGGCGTGAACAAGGGCGTGAGAGAGGCCGAGCGCAAGGCCGTGCCGAGGATGTCCTGCCCGTTCTCGAGCAGCGCGGTCTTGAGGTGTCCGACGCCGTGCGCACGCGCGTCACAAGCTGCCTCGACCATGAGGTTCTCCGCGCATGGCTCACCCGGGCCATCACCGTGTCCGAGGCGGAGGAGATTTTCGAGGGCGGGTGATCCCGGCCCTCTGGGTTCGGACCGGCCCGCCCCCGCGCCGTGCGACCGCCCCTTCGACAGGGGATCGGGCGGGCCGCCGGCGTAGCGGCCATGCAGCCGGACGCGGATGACCCGACCGGGCGGGGGCCGGCCCCGCGCGGTCCCTCAGTCGGTCTCGGGCTTCTCGTCGCGTTCCCTGCCCTTGTCCCTGCCCGGGTCGGTGTTCTTCTCTCCGGGCCCCTCCGGCTCCTCGCCGAGCGACTTCAGGAACTCGGGGTTGTCGTCCGGGGCCACCCACTGCCGCCGGCTGCCGCCCCGGCTCCAGGCGGAGCCGATGGTGCCGCCCGCGCCCGCGGGGTGCCGCTTCTTGCCGGCGATGATCCACGAGATCGAACCGACGAGCGGGAACACCAGCACGAGGATCGCCCACAGCGGCTTGGGCATGTGACGAATGTCCTCGTCCTTCGTGCTGATGCAGTCGATGAACGCGTAGACGCTCAGGGCGAGGGGGACGAGGAACATCAGCACCCGGAGCATGGGCCTCTCCAGAGAAGGGGTCGTCGGGGACGTCGGCACAGCCACAGCCCCCAGGTACCTGGCAAGGGTAGCCGCTCGGGGATACTTGGCCCCATGGCTTACGACGATCTTCGCTCCCTGCTGAGGGCCCTGGACCGCGAGGGCGACCTCAAGCGCGTCAAGGCAGAGGTCGATCCGCACCTCGAGGTCGGTGAGATCGTCGACCGGGTGCAGAAGGCCGGCGGTCCCGCGCTGCTGTTCGAGAACGTGCGCGGTTCGAGCATGCCCCTCGCGATGAACGTGTACGGCACCGACCGTCGCCTGCTGAAGGCGCTGGGCCTGAAGTCGTACGCGGAGATCAGCGAGAAGATCGGCGGCCTGCTCAAGCCCGAGCTGCCGAACGGCTTCGTGGGCCTGCGCGAGGCGTTCGGCAAGCTCGGCTCGATGACCCACGTACCGCCGAAGAAGGTGAAGGACGCCCCGGTGCAGGAGGTCGTCCTGCAGGGCGACGACGTGGACCTCGACCGGCTCCCCGCCCTGTTCACCTGGCCCAAGGACGGCGGCTCCTTCTTCAACCTGGGCCTCACCCACACCAAGGACCCCGAAACGGGCATCCGCAACCTCGGCCTGTACCGGCTCCAGCGCCACGACAAGCGCACCATCGGCATGCACTGGCAGATCCACAAGGACAGCCGCAACCACTACCAGGTGGCCGCCCGGCGCGGTGAGCGGCTGCCGGTCGCCATCGCCTTCGGCTGCCCGCCCGCCGTGACGTACGCCTCCACCGCGCCGCTCCCCGGCGACATCGACGAATACCTCTTCGCCGGGTTCCTGCAGGGCAAGCGGATCGAGATGGTCGACTGCAGGACGGTCCCGCTCCAGGTCCCGGCGCACGCCGAGGTCGTCGTCGAGGGCTGGCTGGAGCCGGGCGAGATGCTTCCCGAGGGCCCGTTCGGCGACCACACCGGTTTCTACACCCCGCAGGAACCGTTCCCCGCCCTGACGATCGACTGCGTCACCATGCGCAAGCGTCCGCTGCTCCAGTCGATCGTCGTCGGCCGCCCGCCGACCGAGGACGGGCCGCTGGGCCGTGCCACCGAGCGTTTCTTCCTCCCGCTCCTCAAGATCATCGTCCCGGACATCGTGGACTACCACCTCCCCGAGGCCGGCGGCTTCCACAACTGCGCGATCATCTCGATCGACAAGAAGTACCCCAAGCACGCGCAGAAGGTGATGCACGCCGTCTGGGGCGCCCACATGATGTCGCTGACCAAGCTGATCGTGGTCGTCGACTCCGACTGCGACGTCCACGACCTGCACGAGGTCGCCTGGCGGGCCCTCGGCAACACCGACTACGCCCGCGACCTCAGCGTCGTCGAAGGCCCGGTCGACCACCTGGACCACTCCTCCTACCAGCAGTTCTGGGGCGGCAAGGCGGGCATCGACGCGACGAGGAAGTGGCCCGAGGAGGGCTATACGCGCGACGGCGGCTGGCCCGACATGGTCGAGTCCGACCCGGACACGGCCGCGCTGGTCGACCGCCGCTGGAAGGAGTACGGACTGTGAGTCCCGTCCCCGTGGGCGGCCCGGCCCTCTTCATCGGCACCGACACCGACTACGTGGCCCTCGTACGCCCCGAGCTGGACCCGGCCGACCCCGGAGTCCGGCAGGCCGCCGAGCAGGCGGGCGTCACGCCGGAGGAGTTCGTGGGCGCCGGTGACACCTGGGCGGTCCTGATCGAGCACGACGGCGAGGGCGGCGGATTCGAGCTGCCCGGGGTGCGCGATGCGGAACCCGCCGACTTCGCCGAACGGCTGCGCGCCGGGCTCGCCGCCGCGGCGGGCGGGCCGTTCACGGTCGACGGCGGCTCGCTGCTGCGCCTGGACGCCCGCCCGGCCGCCGCCCCGGACACGGGAGGGGGCACAGTCACAGGCACGGATGCGTACGTCTTCACCGCCCACCTCACCCCGCCCGAGGACCCGTCCGGCGACGACGCCGGGACGCCGCTGACCGTGGAGACGGGCCCGCTGCCCGTCGCCGCACTGCTGGCCGACCTCGACGCGTTCCTCGGGAGCCTCGCATGATGACCACCGCCGACGGAATCGTGGGCTCGGGCGCGGCGCCGCAGCCGACGGGCAGGGTGAAGGCCTTCCTGCGCCTGGTGATGATCGAGCACTCCGTGTTCGCGCTGCCCTTCGCCTACATCGCCGCTCTCACCGCGATGTACGAGTGGGACCGGAACATCCACTGGGGCCGGCTGCTCCTGGTCACGATCGCCATGGTCGGCCTGCGCACCTTCGCGATGGCCGCCAACCGGATCATCGACCGGGAGATCGACGCCCGTAACCCGCGCACCGCCCACCGCGAGCTGGTCACCGGCGCGATGTCGGTCAGGCACGCGTGGACCGGCGCGATCGTCGCCCTGGTGGTGTTCCTGGGCGCGGCCGCCCTGCTCAACCCGCTCTGCCTGGCCCTCGCGCCGGTCGCGGTGATCCCGATGGTGGTCTATCCGTACGGCAAGCGGTTCACCGACTTCCCGCAGGCCATACTCGGACTCGCCCAGGCCATGGGCCCGGTCGGCGGCTGGCTGGCCATCACCGGTTCCTGGTCCTGGGACGCGGTCGTCCTCGGCCTCGCGGTCGGCGTCTGGATCGGCGGCTTCGACCTCATCTACGCCTGCCAGGACGTGGAGACCGACCGCGAGGTCGGCGTGAAGTCGGTCCCGGCCCGCTTCGGCATCCCGGCCGCCGTCCGGGGCGCCCGCGCCTGTCACGCCGTGACGACGGCCCTGTTCGTCTGGTACGCGGTGCTCACCGGCGCCGGCGCGTTCTTCTGGCTCGGCCTCCTGGTCGTCGCGGCGGCCTTCGTCTACGAGCACACCATCGTCCGTCCGAACGACCTGACCCGCCTGAACCGCGCCTTCTTCAGCGTCAACGGCTTCATCGGCATCGCGCTGTTCGTCTGCGCGCTGCTGGACCTTCTGGTGCGCGGACTGACGGTCTGAGGCCCCGTCGTCCTCTCGTACGACGGGCCCCCGGCGCCCGGACAGCCGGACCTCCGTTCAGCCCGCACGACCGCCCGCAGGGGCCCCGCACGAGCCGACGCACCGCCCCTGTGCGCTCACCGCATCAGGACTCGCCCTCACGCGGTGAGCGCGCCCCGGCGGTCCGGCCGGCGCCGGAACAGGAAGGCCGAGGCCACGCCGGCCAGCAGGCCGATGAGGTGGCCCTGCCAGCTCACGCCGGTCTGGCCGGGCGCGATGCCCGCGAGGATCGAACCGCCCCAGACCGCGCCGACCAGCACGGCGACCACGACGCCCATGGGCCGGCGCTCCACGAAGCCACTGCACAGCAGGAAACCGAAGAGACCGAAGACCAGGCCGGAGGCGCCCGCCGTGTTGGTGTGCGCCGGGGCTATGAGCCACACCCCCAGGCCGTCGCAGACGATGATCAGCGCGCACACGGCGGCGAACCGGCGCAGCCCGCCCAGGGCCGCGAGGAAACCGAGCACCAGCAGCGGCACACTGTTCGCCGCGACATGGGCGAAGCCGAAGTGGATGAAGGCGGAGGGGACGACGTCGACCAGCTCCGAGGTCGTGCGCGGCACGACGCCGAAGTCGTCCAGCGCGTGACCGGAGGCCGCGTCGGACACTTCCAGCAGCCACAGCAGCGCGACCCAGGCCACCATCACCCCGGCCGCCGTCTTCGCCCGCTCGCGCCCCGACCACCGTGTATCGATGTCGGACACGGCACACCCCCTCGCCTTGACCGTCCCCCGGGAGACGGATCGATCGTCCGTCGGGGAAACGGACCGGACCCCTTGGCCGGTTCCCCTCCCACGATGCCGGATAGGCTCGGTGTCGTGAACCATCTCAAGCCAGGAGAGACGACGCGAACGCCTTGGATCCTGGGGGTGTCCGGCGCTTCCGGCACGCCATATGCGGCAGCCGTCCTCCGTGCGCTCCTCCAGGCGGGGGAGAGTGTCGACCTCGTCGTCAGCCGTGCCTCACGGCTCACCCTGCTGGACGAGACCGGCATCTCCTTCCGGGACGCCCACTGGCGGGACGACCTGCGGGAATGGCTGTCCCGTGGAGCGGACGGCAATCCGGACACCTTCACCGTGGACCTCGACGGCGTACGGCACTGGGCCGCCGGTGACCTCGCCGCGGGCCCCTCCTCCGGCTCGTACCCGAGCAAGGGCATGCTGATCGTGCCCGCCTCCACGGCCTGTGTGGCCGGGGTGGCGCTCGGGCTGTCCAAGGACCTGCTGCAACGGGCGGCGAGCGTGACCCTCAAGGAGGGGCGCACACTGGTCGTGGCCGTACGGGAGACCCCGCTGAACGGCCAGACGCTGCGGCACCTGGTCTCCCTCGACGACGCGGGCGCGACCGTGGTGCCCGCCTCACCGGCCTTCTACGCGGGCGCGACGCACATCCAGGACCTGGTGGACTTCGTCGCCGGACGCGTCCTCGACGCGGCGGGTGTCGAGCACCGGCTGTACCGCCGCTGGAAGGGCGGGCTCGGGGGTGGAGCATCACCGTCCCGTACCGCCTGAGCAGCGCCCGCGCCCCCGGTGCACTCCCCGTGCGCCCCCGTACACCCCGCAGTGGCACTCACCGATTCTCAATCATGTTCAGACCTCTTCAGCGGAAGGCTTCGATCGCATGGACGCGGTGGACAGGCAGCTCATCCAGGCCCTGAGAGAGAACGGCCGGGCCTCCTACGCCGAGCTGGGGCGCCTCGTCGGCCTGTCGGGCCCCAGCGTCACCGACCGGATCAACCGGCTGGAGGCGGCCGGTGTCATCACCGGCTACCGGGCCACCGTGGACGCCGCCTCGCTCGGCCTCGGGGTGACCGCCCTGATCGGCATCTCGCTCTCCGACGCCGCCGACCACGAGGACGTGGCGCAGCGGCTGAAGGACCTGCGGGAGATCGAGGACTGCTGGTTCATCGCCGGTGACGACTCCTTCATGCTCAAGGTGCGGGCGGCCGACGTGGACGGGCTGGAGCGGATGATCCGCCGGCTGTCCGGGACCAAGGGGGTCTCCCGGACGCGTACCACCATCGTGCTCTCCACGAAGTGGGAGAACCGCGTCGGTGAGCTGCCCGAAGAGGTCCAGTAGCCGGGGCGTTACGGTTGACGGAGTCTGTCTCAGAAAAGGGGTATCCGCATGGACGTCGGGCTCAAGCGCGAGCTGGAGGAGAAGGTCCGCTCCGGTGAGCGGCTGTCCCGCGAGGACGGCATCGCGCTGTACGAGTCGGACGACCTGGCCTGGCTGGGCGGGCTGGCGCACGAGGTACGGACGCGGAAGAACGGCGACGTCGTCCACTTCAACGTCAACCGCCACCTCAACATGACGAACGTGTGCACCGCCTCCTGCGCGTACTGCTCCTTCCAGCGCAAGCCGGGGGAGAAGGACGCGTACACGATGCGGATCGAGGAGGCGGTGAAGCTCGCGAAGGCGATGGAGGGGGAGAACCTCACCGAGCTGCACATCGTCAACGGGCTCCACCCCAATCTGCCCTGGCGCTACTACCCGCGCTCCCTGCGCGAGCTGAAGGCCGCGCTGCCGGACGTGTCGCTGAAGGCGTTCACCGCCACCGAGATCCACCACTTCGAGACCATCTCCGGGATGTCCGCGTCCGAGATCCTCGACGAGCTGATCGACGCCGGGCTCGAGTCCCTCACCGGCGGCGGCGCGGAGATCTTCGACTGGGAGGTCCGGCAGCACATCGTCGACCACCGCACCCACTGGGAGGACTGGTCGCGGATCCACCGGCTGGCCCACGAGAAGGGGCTGAAGACCCCCTGCACCATGCTCTACGGCCACATCGAGGAGCCCCGCCACCGCGTCGACCACGTGCTGCGGCTGCGTGAGCTCCAGGACGAGACCGGCGGCTTCCAGGTCTTCATCCCGCTGCGTTACCAGCACGACTTCGTGGACATGAAGGACGGGAAGGTGCGCAACCGCCTCCAGGCCCGGACGCAGATGGCGACCGGCGCGGAGGCGCTGAAGACGTTCGCCGTCTCCCGTCTCCTCTTCGACAACGTCCCGCACGTCAAGGTCTTCTGGGTGATGCACGGCGTCAACACCGCCCAGCTCGCCCTCCAGCACGGCGCGGACGACATGGACGGCTCGGTCGTCGAGTACAAGATCACGCACGACGCGGACGACTTCGGCACGCCGGACAAGCTCACCCGCGAGGACCTGCTGGACCTGATCCGCGACGCCGGTTTCCGCCCGGTGGAGCGCAACACGCGGTACGAGATCATCCGCGAGTACGACGCCGCCGATCCCGCCCGCCGCGAGTCCCCGCAGCCGATGCGGGTCTGAGGAGGAGTCCCCGTTCCATGCCGGAGAGCCCCCGTTCCATACCGGAGGACCCCCGTTCCACGCCGCTGACCTTCGCGCTGGATCCGCCCGTCACTCCCGGACTCCGTGACGGCATCCTGGAGTTGTGGGTGGACGTCACCCACGCGGGCGGAGCCGTCGGCTTCGTGCCGCCGGTGACGCGGGAGGACGTCCGCCCGGAGCTGATGCGGCAGTTCGTGGCGATGGAGGAGCGGCGGTCCCGGCTCCTCGTCGGGTTCGACGAGGAGGGGAGGGTCGCCGCGACGGCGTTCCTCACCCTCAACACCCACCGTCTGATGACGCACTGGCTCTGGCTGTACACGGTGATGGTCCACCCCCGCCACCAGGGCAAGGGGTACGGCCGTGACCTGCTCGCCGCCGCCGAACGGGCCGCCCGCACCCTTCCCGGCATCGAGGCGATCCGGCTCACCTGCCGCGGCGGCCTCGGCCTGGAGCGCTTCTACGGCTCCTGCGGCTACAAGGAGGTCGGACGGGTCCCCGGCGCGATCCGGGTGGCCCCGGGCGACGAGCGGGACGACGTGGTCATGCTGCTGCCGCTGACCTGACGGCACGCACCCGCCCCGGACCCCGCTTCGGTTGTCCGGGGGCGGGCGTGCTTCACTGGAGGGTGTCCCATTGGGAACCCCTTGGGATACGTTCTGGCCGTTCGTCCGGGAGAGTGGAAGAAGATGCTCCGCTACACGTTGATGCGCTTCGGGATCTTCGTGGGCTGCCTCCTGGTCGTCTGGGGCCTCGTCCACTCCGGCCTCGCCCCGCGCGGCCTGGGCGACTCCAACGGGCTGTGGATCGTCCTGCTCGCCCTGGTGTTCTCGGCACCGATCAGCTTCGTCGTCCTGCGCAAGCAGCGGGACCTGGCCTCCGAGAACATCGTGCGCCGCGTCGACCGGGCGAAGGCCAACCTGGAGGCCAACCGCAACCAGGAGGACGGCGCCGACGACGACGCCCGCGGCACACAGGCGCAGGCACAAGGGCAGGGACAGGCGCAGGTCTCGTAGCACCCGGGGCATGCGCCCGGTCCGGTCCGGACGGGGTGGGTTTCCCGTGCGGGCGGGTGAGGATGCCCTCGCCCCGTAGGCTGATCCGTATGGGTGCCGTGAAGAGCAAGCGGATGCCGCGTGCGGTCCGCGAACAGCAGATGCTGGACGCCGCCGTGCAGACCTTCGGCCAGCGCGGATACATGGCCGCCTCGATGGACGAGATCGCCGAACTGGCCGGCGTTTCCAAGCCGTTGGTCTACCTGTATCTGAACTCCAAGGAAGACCTCTTCCTCGCGTGCATCCGCCGCGAGGCGAAGGCTCTCGTCGAGGCGGTGCGCGCCGGCGCCCGTCCCGTACGGCCCGCGGACCGCCAGCTCTGGTCGGGCCTGACGGCGTTCTTCACCCACACCGCGCGGCACCCGGACGGCTGGGCCGTCCTGCACCTCCAGGCCCGTACCCACGGCGAGGTCTTCGCCGCCGAGGTCGCCGCGATGCGCGCGGACATCGTGACGTTCGTGACCGAGCTGATCCTCGCCGCCGCCCGCGAGGCGCATCGCGACCCCGATCTCCCCGGCGGCGAGGTCGCCGGGCTCGCCGAGGCCCTGGTCGGCGCCGCCGAGGCCCTCGCGGACTGGGCCAACAGGACCCCGGGCGTCACCGCCCGGCAGGCCTCGGCCACCCTGATGAACTTCGCCTGGGCGGGGCTGGGCGACCTGATGGCGGGCCGCCCCTGGTCACCGCCCGACGACGAAGCCCCGGACGCCGGTGCCGGTGCCGATGCGGATGCCGAAGGCGCCGGGGCCGGTGCGGTCGTTCACGCCGGGCGGACGTCACCGGTGAGGTGAAGGCGGTCGCCGGGGCCGCGCAGCTCGAAGCGCCCGTCCCGTGCCCCGTACGTCACCGTGCCCGGCAGCAGGACCGGCGCCCTGAAGTCGGCCCGGACCGTCACCGCTTCCGGGACGCCGTGCGCGGCGAGGCAGCGGGCCACGGTCCACATGCCGTGCGCGATGGCGCGGGGGAAACCGAAGAGCCGTGCGGTGAGCGGGTGCAGATGGATCGGGTTGCGGTCGCCGGACGCGGCTCCGTACCGCCGCCCCGTGTCCCCGGCCAGCAGCCACGCGTCGACGACGGGCAGCGGCTGCGGAATCCCTGACGTCTTCCCCCCGGGCGGGGCGGTGGGCCCGAAGGTGCGGTGCCGGGCGAGATACGTGCTCCGGGACTCCCATACGAGGTCACCGCCGGGCGTCCGCATCCCGGTGACCACGGCGGCCTCCGTACCGCGCCGGTGCGGCGCCAACCCTTCGACGCGCACGCTCAGTTCGTGCGTCCCGGTGACGCGCACGGTCCGGTTCCGGGTGATCTCGATCGACGTGTGGACGAGGCCGGGCAGCGGCAGCGGGAAGTCCCGGCGGCTCATCAGCCGCATGGCCGCCGGGAAGCCCAGCACATGGGGATACGTCAGCGGCAGCGCGTCCTCCCCGGTCGGGAAGCCGCAGATCCGCTCGTACGCCGCCAGCCGCGCCAGATCCACCCGCAGGCCGGGCAGCACCAGTGGGGTCTGCGGGAACGCGGCGTCGGGGCGGGGCCGTTTGAACGGCGACAGCAGCGCACCGCGTGCCATCAGGGGCGCGAGGGCGGGGGAGCGGGCGAGGGTCACCGGGGCCGGAGACGCGGCGGGGGGCACGGCGGGAGGCACGGCGGGGGGCACGGCGGGGGGCACGGCGGGAGGTACGGAGGTCATGTTGGTCACGCCCCCAGCAGGCTCTGGCCGCAGACCCGTACGACCTGCCCGTTGACCGCGCCCGAGGCCGGGTGGGCGAGCCAGGCGGTGGTCTCGGCGACGTCGACGGGCAGGCCGCCCTGGGACAGGGAGTTCATGCGCCGGCCCGCCTCGCGGATGACCAGCGGGACCGCTGCCGTCATCTTCGTCTCGATGAACCCGGGGGCGACCGCGTTCACCGTCACCCCGTGCTCGGCCGCCGCGCGCGGGGCGAGGGCGCGGACCAGGCCGATGACGCCGGCCTTGGAGGCCCCGTAGTTCGTCTGGCCCGTGTTGCCGGCGATCCCGGCGATGGACGCCGTCGCCACGATCCGCCCGCCCCGCTTCAGGGTGCCGGCGGCGAGCAGCGCGTCGGTGGTGCGCAGCACGCTCGCCAGGTTCACCTCCAGCACCGGGGCCCAGCGCTCGGCGGGCATGTTGGCCAGCCGTCGGTCACGGGTGATGCCCGCGTTGTGGACGAGGACGTCCAGGCCGTCGGGCAGTGCCTCGGCGATCCGGGCGCCCGCGTCGGGGGCCGTGATGTCGAGGGGGAGGGCGAGGCCGCCGAGCCGTTCGGCGACGCGCCGGGCGTCCGCCCCGGCCTGCGGCACGTCGAGCACGACGACCTTGGCACCGTCCCGCGCCAGCGTCCCGGCGACCGCCTCGCCGATCCCGCGGGCACCGCCGGTGACCAGGGCGGTGCGTCCCGCGAGGGGGAGGTTCCCCTGGCCGGACTGGTTCCCCTGGCCGGCGACCGCTGTGGTGGCGGTGGCGTCGGCGCCCACCTCGATCACCTGTCCGCTGACGTACGCCGACTTGGGCGAGAGCAGGAAACGCAGGGTGGACTCGGCGGCGTCCGGGTCGGTGAGGCGGACCAGGTTCACCGTGCCGCCCCGGCCGATCTCCTTGCCCAGGGAGCGCGTGAAGCCCTCCAACGCCTGCTGGGCGGCGGCCTGGTGGTGGTCGGCGGTGTCGAGCGGGGCGCCGAGCAGGACGACCCTGCCGTTCGCGGCGACCGACCGTACGACGGGATGCAGGGCCGCGTGCACTTCGGCGAGGCCGTCCACGTCCCGCACCCCGGTGGCGTCCAGGACGACGGCTGCGGGCCGGCCGGTGTCGTCCCCGCCCAGCCCGGCGCGGGCGAGGACGGGCGCCGGGTCGAGGCCGGACGTGCCCGCGGTGAGGTGGAGCAGGCCGCCTTCCAGGCCCGGCCGCGCCGGTGACCAGCGCTTCAGCGCCACGGGCCGGGGGAGCCCCAGCCGGCGGCCCAGGAAGCGGCCCGGCGTGGTGGCGGTGAAGCTCAGATAGCGGTCGGCCATGTGCGACTCCCAGCGGGGTGTGCGTGCTCACTCACTACGAACACTTTGCTTACTCTAGAGTAAGGTTACCGGAGGTAAGGTCATGTCGCGGTGAGGAGCAGGTCGAAATGAGCCCCCTGAAGCCGGCTGTCGTCCGGCGCGTCGCGGTCATCGGCGGCACCCGGATCCCGTTCGCCCGCTCCGACGGCCCCTACGCCACCGCCTCCAACCAGGAGATGCTGACCGCCGCCCTGGACGGCCTCGTCGAGCGGTACGGGCTCCAGGCGCCGGGCGCGGTCGGGGAGTTCGTCGCCGGTGCGGTGCTCAAGCACAGCCGCGACTTCAACCTCGCCCGCGAGACCGTCCTCGGCTCCGCGCTGGACGCCCGTACCCCCGCCTACGACATCCAGCAGGCCTGCGGCACCGGCCTCCAGGCCGTCGTCGCCGCCGCCAACAAGATCGCCCTCGGCCAGACGGAGTCCGCGGTCGCGGGCGGCGCCGACACGGCGAGCGACGCGCCCCTCGCCGTCAACGACAGCCTGCGACAGGTGCTGTTGGAGGCACGGCGGGCGAAGTCGCTCGGCGCCCGCCTCAAGGCGCTGTCGAAGGTGCGCCCCGGACACCTCGTCCCCGACATCCCGCGCAACGCCGAACCGCGCACCGGCCTGTCCATGGGCGAACACGCCGCGGTCACCGCCCGCACCTGGGGCATCACCCGTGAGGCCCAGGACGAACTGGCGGCGGCCAGCCACCAACGGCTGGCGGCGGCGTACGAACGCGGCTTCTTCCAGGACCTGGTGGTGCCCCACCGCGGACTGGCCCGCGACCAGAACCTCCGGCCGGGCTCGACCGTCGGGAAACTCGCCACGCTGAAGCCCGTGTTCGGCACCGGGGGCCCCGACCCGACGATGACAGCGGGCAATTCGACCCCGCTCACCGACGGTGCGGCGGTGGTACTGCTGGCGAGCGAGGAGTGGGCGCGGGCACGGGGCCTGGAGCCGCGGGCGTACCTGACCGCGTACGGGAGCGCCGCCGTGGACTTCGTGCACGGCGATGTGGCGGACGGCGAGGACGGCCTGCTGATGGCCCCCGCGTACGCGGTCCCGCGCATGCTGGAACGCGCCGGGCTGGACATCGCGGACTTCGACCTGATCGAGGTCCACGAGGCCTTCGCCTCCCAGGTGCTGGCCACCCTGGCCGCCTGGGAGAAGCAGGGTCTGAGTCCGGTCGACCGCGCCCGGATGAACGTGGCCGGCTCCTCCCTGGCGACCGGTCACCCCTTCGCCGCCACCGGCGCCCGCATCGTCGCGACCCTCGCGAAGCTCCTGGCCGAACGGGACGCTCCCGGCCGCGGCCTGATCTCCGTCTGCGCGGCGGGCGGGCAGGGCGTGACGGCCGTTCTGGAGCGCACGTGAACCACCCCGGGCGACCCCCGACGCTGCACATCCCCGGCCCCGGATCCTCCCCGAACCCGCACGAACCCACCACGTCGGGGCCGTACGATCCCGAGGCCGAACCGGTGGCGACTCCGTGACTCCCGTCCTTCCCGTAACGCCGGAGGGTGCTGGAGGACGCCGGAGGGCGCCGGTGAGCGCCCCGGCGTGCGAGGTACGTACGTCATCGCAGCAAGCAGGTCCGCTGCACGCCCCAGGAGCCGCCCGTGTCCGCCGTCCCGCCGTCAGCCGTCCCCTCCAGCTCTTCCGTCCCCTCCAGCTCTTCCGCCCCTTCCAGCTCTTCCGCCCCTTCCAGCTCTTCCGCCCCCTCCAGCCTTTTCGTCCCGTCCGTCGTCCGCTCCACCGCCGCCAGGGGTGACGCCTTTGCCGAGCCGGTCCTGGTCGAGCCCGAGACGCGGCGGCTGGACGGGGTCGTACGGGAGGTGGCCGTTCCGCCGCTCGCGAAGCCGGTGCGGCACGGATCGCTCGCCGACCTGCCCTTCGACAACGCGAACGCGGCCCCGCACACGGTGGTCCTGAGCCGCCGCCCCAAAGGCCCAGGAGGTTCGGGGAGCGGCAGGAGGGACGGTGGGAACGGTGGGAGCGGCGGCTGGACGGATGTGACGGCCGCAGAGTTCGCCGCCCAGGTGATGGCCGTGGCGAAGGGGCTCATCGCCGAGGGCCTGACCCCGGGTGACCGGATCGCCGTCATGGCCCGCACCCTCTACGAGTGGACGGTCCTCGACTTCGCCGCCTGGGCGGCCGGACTGGTCACCGTCCCCGTCTACCCGACCTCCTCCGTCTACCAGGCCCGCTGGATCCTGCAGGACTCGGGCGCGGTCGCCCTGATCACGGAAACGGTCGCCCAGGCGGCCGCCCTCGGCCCCGAACTGGGGCACCTCCCCGACCTCCGGCACGTCTGGGTCGTCGAGAAGGACCACGTCGAGCGGCTCGCGGAGGCCGGCACCCACCTCTCCGACCAGGAGGTGGAGGTACGCCGCGGCGTCCTCGGCCCGGACACCCTCGCCACCCTCATCTACACGTCCGGCACCACCGGCCGCCCCAAGGGCTGCGCCCTCACCCACGGCAACTTCTTCGCCGAGGTGGACAACGCCATCGAACTGCTCTACCCGATCTTCAAGGCCCGCACCAGTGAGGAGGCCTCCGTCCTCCTCTTCCTCCCCATGTCGCACGTCTTCGGCCGCATGGTCGCCGTCGCCTGCGTCCGGGCCCGGGTACGGCTCGGCCACGCGCCGAGCCTGAAA
This sequence comes from Streptomyces sp. NPDC058632, assembly GCF_042717095.1. Taxonomy (NCBI): domain Bacteria; kingdom Bacillati; phylum Actinomycetota; class Actinomycetes; order Kitasatosporales; family Streptomycetaceae; genus Streptomyces; species Streptomyces sp. NPDC058632. Next base: position 50,197 of record NZ_JBHXQZ010000034.1, read on the forward strand.
CCCGAGGAACTGCTCCTGGACCTGGCGAGCTTCCGGCCCACCTGCCTGCTGGCCATCCCGTACATGCTGGAGAAGATCTACAACACCGCCCGCGCCAGGGCGGAGTCGGGCGGACGGGCGGCCGCCTTCGACCGCGCGGCCTCGGTGGCCCGCCGCTACGGCGAGGCCGTCGACGCCCGCCACACCGGTACGGGCCCCGGCCCGAGCGGGTCCCAGAAGGTCGCCCGCGCCTTCTACGACCCCCTGGTCTACCGCCGTATCCGCAACGCCATGGGCGGCAGGGTCCGTTACGCCATCTGCGGCGGCTCCCCGCTCGGCCGCGACCTGAGCGCGTTCTACGCCGGCGCGGGCATCGAGATCTTCGAGGGCTACGGCCTCACCGAGACCACCGCCGCGTCGACGGTGACGCCCCCGCTGAGGCCCCGGCTCGGCACGGTGGGCTGGCCGCTGCCCGGCACCAGGGTCCGTATCGCGGCGGACGGCGAGATCCTCGTCGCGGGCGAGCACATCCTGCGCGGCTACTGGGATCCCCAGGCCGGCGGAGTGGTCCCCGCGGCACGTGACGGCTGGCTCGCGACCGGCGACATCGGCGAACTGGACGACGAGGGCTACCTGACCATCACGGGCCGCAAGAAGGAAATGCTGATCACGGCCGGGGGCAAGAGCGTCGCCCCCGCCCCGCTGGAGAACTGGCTCCGCTCGCACCCCCTGATCTCCCAGTGCATGATCCTGGGCGACCGCCGCCCCTACGTCTCCGCCCTGATCACCCTCGACCCCGACGGCATCGCCCACTGGCGCCGGATGAACGGCAAGCACCCGGTCCCGGCCGAACTCCTGGTCGACGACGAGGAACTGCGCGCGGTCCTGCAACGCGCGATCGACGAGGCCAACAAGATGCTCTCCCGCCCCGAGTCCATCCGCCGCTTCACCGTCCTCCCCCTCGACTTCCGGGAGGACGCGGGCCATCTGACCCCGTCCATGAAGCTGCGCCGCGACGCGATCCTGCGCGACTTCGCGGAAGAGGTGGAAGAGCTCTACACGGGCTCATGAGCGGTGGGCGGTGGGGTGATCGGCGGTGGGACGACCGGCGGTGGAGGGGGTCGAGCGGTCGGCGTGCGGTCTGCGGGCGATGAGGAACGCCTGGGGCGTCGACTCGCCCTGTTCCTCGTCCGCGGCCCGCTCGGATCGCAGGACGAGGGTGAACCCGGCCGTCTCCAGGGCGTCGGCCATCCGGTCCGGACGACGACGCTGGAAGTCCAGGGCGACCGGGTGACCGAATGGACGTTCGAGGTGGCGGGCTTTCTCACCGGCCTGGAAGGCGAGCATCAGATGACCCCCGGGCACCAGGAGCCGGCGGAATCCGGCGAAGAGCGCCGGCAGGTCGTCCTGCGGGAGGTGGATGCTCGAATACCACGAGACGACGCCGGCCAGCGTGCCGTCCGGAATACCCGGCTCCAGCATCGAACCCTGCTCGAACCGCAGGCCGGGATTCTCGCGGCGGGCGATCCTGAGCATCGGTTCCGACAGGTCGAGGCCGAAGACGTCCAGCCCGCAGGAGGCCAGATGGCCCGTCACCCATCCGGGACCGCATCCGAGGTCGGCGACCTTGCCGCTGACGCCGCTCGACCCGCCGGTCCCGGTCCCGGTGCCGCCCGCCGCTTTGACGAGTCCGGCGAAGCCGGCCAGCAGCGCCAGCTCCAGGGTCTGGGCGGCGAAAACGTCGCGGAAGTGGTCGGCGTAGTCCTCGGCGATGGCGTCGTAGAAGGCGCGGGTGGCGACGATGTGGCCCGGGCCGGAATCCGGGCCGGAATCCGGGGCGGTGGTGGCAGCGGCGTCCGTCATGGGCGCGGAGCCTAGCCGCGATCACCCTCCACGGGGGCTCCACGGCGGGAAAAGGCAGGAGCCCCTTTCGCCTGACGGCGGGGGGCTCCTTGGGTACTGCTAGTCGTTCCCGGATCGGAGAGGATCAGACCGGGGTGACATTCTCCGCCTGCGGGCCCTTGGGACCCTGCGTGACGTCGAAGGACACCTGCTGGTTCTCTTCGAGGGAGCGGAAGCCGCTCGCGTTGATCGCCGAGTAGTGGACGAAGACGTCGGGGCCGCCGCCTTCCTGGGCGATGAAACCAAAGCCCTTTTCGGCGTTGAACCACTTCACGGTTCCGGTAGCCATAAGCCCTCCTTGGGCCCAAAGGGTTGCCCTGCTCCAGAACCCAGCAAGTGTGAAGAGCAAGTTCTGCACAATCGCATCCGTCTGAGAACGACGAGAGCCCGCGGTCACATGCTCCGCAGGCTCTGTACTGCAAGGGAAACCAAACTGCAACTTGCGGACGAGCCTAGCACGCGACCGCCCGCGCGCAATAGAGGTCAAGATCACGTCACCCGAATGTTTGAATGTTCACTTCCGCTTCATGCGTCGGGGCGATACCGGGCCCGGGGAGTCCGCCCCGCGGCACGAGGTCTAGCCTCGCGATGTGGACAATCCTCGCACCCGGCCGCGCGTCGGACACATTCAGTTCCTGAACTGCATGCCCCTCTACTGGGGGCTTGCGAGAACGGGCACTCTCCTCGACTTCGAGCTGTCGAAGGACACCCCCGAGAAGCTCAGCGAGAAGCTCGTGCAGGGAGATCTCGACATCGGGCCGATCACCCTGGTCGAGTTCCTCAAGCACGCCGACCAGCTGGTCGCCTTCCCCGACATCGCCGTCGGCTGCGACGGCCCGGTGATGTCGTGCGTGATCGTCTCGCAGGTCCCGCTGGACCGCCTGGACGGCGCCCGCGTCGCCCTCGGGTCGACCTCGCGCACGTCCGTCCGCCTCGCCCAGCTCCTGCTGGCCGAGCGGTTCGGTGTACAGCCCGACTACTACACGTGCCCGCCCGACCTCAGCCTGATGATGCGGGAGGCCGACGCGGCCGTCCTCATCGGCGACGCCGCCCTGCGCGCGACCATGATCGACGGTCCCCGCTTCGGGCTCGACGTGTACGACCTGGGCGCGCTGTGGAAGGAGTGGACGGGGCTGCCGTTCGTCTTCGCCGTCTGGGCGGCGCGCCGCGACTACCTGGAGCGCGAGCCGGCCCTCACCCGGAAGGTGCACGAGGCCTTCCTCGCCTCCCGCGACCTCTCCCTGGAGGAGGTCGGCAAGGTCGCCGAACAGGCTTCCCGCTGGGAGGCCTTCGACGAGAAGACGCTGGCCCAGTACTTCACCACCCTCGACTTCAGCTTCGGCCCGCCGCAGCTGGCGGCGGTCGAGGAGTTCGCGCGCCGGGTGGGACCGACGACGGGCTTCGCGGCGGACGTGAAGGTCGACCTGCTGCAGCCGTGAGGACGTGGGGGCCGACCACTACCCTGCTGAAAGGTTCCCGGGTACGGGTGCGACGGGGGAGAGGCGGACGGGGTGGACGGAGCGGACGGGGCGCAAGGGGCGCACGGGGTCGACTCCCTGCGGCCGCTCGATGCCGACGAGCCCACGGCCGTGGGGCCGTACCGGCTGCTGGGCAGGCTCGGGGCCGGCGGCATGGGCCGGGTCTACCTGGGCCGCAGCACCGGCGGACGCACGGTCGCGGTGAAGATCGTGCATCCGCACTTCGCGCTCGAAGAGGAGTTCCGCGCCCGGTTCCGGCGCGAGGTCGAGGCCGCGCGCCGGGTGGGCGGTGCCTGGACGGCCCCGGTCCTGGACGCCGACCCCGAGGCGCGCGTGCCCTGGGTCGCCACGGCCTACGCGGCGGGCCCGTCCCTCACGGCGGCGGTCACGCACGGCGACCCGCTGCCCGCCCACACCGTGCGGGTGTTGGGCGCGGGCCTGGCCGAGGCGCTGACCGCGGTGCACGAACTGGGCCTGGTGCACAGGGACGTGAAGCCGTCGAACGTCCTTCTCACCCTCGACGGCCCGCTGTTGATCGACTTCGGCATCACCCGCGCGTTGGACGGCACGGTCTCCCTCACCTCGACCGGTGTGTCGATCGGCTCGCCCGGCTACATGTCGCCCGAGCAGATCCTGGGCAAGGGCGCCACGGGAGCGGCGGACGTCTTCTCCCTGGGCGCCGTACTGGCGTACGCGGCCACGGGCAAGCCTCCCTTCTCCGGTGACTCCTCGGCGGCACTGCTGTACAAGGTCGTTCATGAGCCGCCGGAACTGGGGTGGCTGGAAGGGCCGGCCGCGCGGGACGGCTCGGGCGGCGAGGACGGCCCCGGGGGCGAGCTTCGCGCCCTGGTGGCGGCCTGCCTGAGCAAGGACCCCGGCACCCGCCCGACCCCGGCCGAGGTGGCCCGGCGGCTGGCCCCCGAGGGCGGCGCGGCCCGGCTGGTGGCGGGTGGATGGCTGCCGGGGGCACTGGTGGAGCAGGTGAGCCGCTCGGCGGTGCGTCTGCTGAACCTGGAGGCGGGGCAGGACGGTCCGGTGGGCGGCGCCCCGGTGTCCGGTCCCGTGGACTTCAGCAGCCCGTCGGTGGACGGGGCCCCGACGGGGAGCGGCCCCGGATCGGCGGGTGGCGGCGCGGGCGCCTGGGGGCCCCGGGCGCCCGCGGCTTCCGGCACCTCCGCCGCCGTGGACGCCCCCGGTGCCGGGGTGTTCGGTCCGCCGCCGGTGATGCCGGACCACGACGCACCGGCGAACACGCCGGCCGCCGCGGTTTCCGCACCCCGGTCCCCGCACCCGCCGACCGAGCCGGTCGAAGGCCCCCGCCCGCCCCGTCCCGGCATGCTCTCGGTCTCCGTCGCCGCGTCGTCCGACCAGGGGCGGAGCGGGGGCGGCCGGGTCAGACGGATGAGCTGCACGGTGGCCCTCGCCGTGGCAGGGGCGCTGGCCGCGGTGACCGTCGGCTCGGCGTTCGTACTGGACCTCATGCCGGGCGGCTCCGGTGACGACAACGCGGACTCCGGCACCGGAGCCTCCTCCGAGGCCCCGGCCGCCACCCCCGCCGCCTACCTCGGCACCTGGGAGGGCCAGGCCAACTCGCGGGAGGGCATCGCCATTCCGCTCGGCACGTTCCGGGTGACGGTGAAACAGGCGAAGACGGGCGAGCAGGTGGCCACACTCCGGCACACCGACATCTTCGGCGGCGTCTGCGACGACGTACTCACCCTGAAGCAGGTCACAGAGAAGCAGCTCGTCGCGACCTCCGTCGGCGCGAAGTCCAACCGCGACGTCTGCAACCAGGCCCGCCACACCGTCCGCCTCACCCCGATCGGCGACGACCTCGTCTACGAGTCCGACAGCAAGGACTCGGGCAGTCCGAAGGCACGGCTGTCGAAGATCGAGTAGCGACTCACCCCGGCACCACCACCGTCCGCAGCTCTCCGTCCCCCAGGTGCAGCATGCCCTTGCCGGGGACGACCTGGCCGCCGACCATGCTGCGGGACAGGCGTACGCCGATGAGGTCGCCGCTGGACGACTCCTGCGGCGAGAGCAGGATGCCGCGGCGGGCCTTCTTGGCGTCGACCTGCCAGCCGGAGAAACCGCTGCACACGTCCTCCTCGTCACCGGCGATGACGAGGGCGAGGCCGCGTTCGGCACCGCGCGAGACGATCTTCTTCATCTGACTCCCGGCATCGCAGTCCTCGAGGATCTCCCCGTCGTCGATGAGGACGGCGATCGGATCCTCGGCCGACGCTTCGTCGATGAGCTCCTCGAAGTCGTCCTCGTCGATGTCGTCGCCGGTGAAGACCTTCAGCACACCGTCCGTGCCATCGAGCTGACGCAGCGGCGACTGGCGCGGGGCCGCGACGACCAGGCGGGTGCCGTGCGCGAGGAGCGACTGGGCGATGTTCATCAGCACGGTCGAACGGCCCGACTTGGCCGGGCCCGCGATAACGAACGCCGGTACACCGTCCGCGAGATCGGGGCCGAAGCCGATGATCTCGTCACCGCCGATACCGGCCAGCGCCCACAGCTTGGAGCGCGATGCCTCCGGGTCCCGCAGCTCCCACGCCTCCGGGAAGGAGATCCGGCTGGGCAGGCTGTCGACCCTGAACGGGCGCCGGGCACGCGGCACGCCGGCGTCGCGGGCGGCGGCCGCCTCGCCGATCGCGGTCAGTGCCGCGGCCTGGCCCTGACCGGTGGTGTCCTCGGCGAGCAGCGCGAACTGGGTCTCCGTACCAGCCTCGTTGCGGAAGGCGCGGCCGGGCGGAATCTCCTCGGGCACCTTGCGGGCCGGGATCCCGAGTGAGGAGAAGTCGCTGCGATCGGCGAGCCGCAGGCCGTACTTGTCCTCGGTGAGCGTGGCGATCCGGCCGACGAGCAGGGTGCGGTCACCGGTGAGCACGAGGTGGATGCCCACGCTCGCGCCCTCCCGCATCATCGTCTGCAACTCGTCGGTGAGCGAGCCGTGGTCGATCTCACCGAGCGTGGGCACCCAGCCCTCCCAGCGGTCGAGCAGCACCACGATGTGCGGCAGCCGCTCGCCCTCGGTGGCGGCGGCCCGCTGCTCGCCGATGTCGGCGTACCCCTTGTCCGCCAACAAGTCCTGACGACGGGAGAGTTCGCCCTTGAGCCGGTTGACGAGCCGGACCACCCGCTCGGTCTGGTTCCGGCCCACGACCGCACCGCAGTGCGGCAGCCGGGTCAGCGCGTTGAGGGCGCCGTTGCCGCAGTCGATGCCGTAGAGGTGGACGTCGGTGACGGAGTGGGTGCGGGCGAGCGAGCCCGCGATCGTGCGCAGCACCTGGGAACGGCCGCTGCGAGGGGCACCGCCGATCATCAGGTGCCCGAAGGAGGAGAAGTCGACGGCGACGGGCCGGCGGGCCTGGTCGCCCGGCAGGTCCTCCACACCGTACGGGGCGGGCGCCAGCCTGCCGGGCGTGAGCGCGACGGCCGGGACCTCGACGTCGTCGAGCAGCAGCATCTCGTCGAGCGCGGGCAGCCACGGGCTGTGCTGGGCGGGGATGCTCAGCGAGCTGTTGGCCTCGCGCACGGCGTCGACGAGAACCTTGAGGTCGGTGATCTCGTCGTCCTCGCGGGCCTCGGACTTCGGCTTGGCCAGCGCGGCCCTGCCGAGATCCTCCCAGCTCAGCGGCCCCACCCAGGGCGCGAGAGCCGCAGGGTCCGCCGCTCCGGGCCGGCGCCCGCCGACCCGCCCCGACTGGAAGGGCACCAGGGAGGCGTGGCCCAGTCGGGCATACGCGCGACCCGGAGTGCTCTTGGAGATCTGCCCGGCCTCGGGTGAGTCGATGACGTCGGACGACTCACCGCCGTCCGTCACGCGCAGCGCGATCCGGAGGTTGGTGTTGGCCCGGATCTCGGGCGACACGACACCACTCGGCCGCTGCGTCGCGAGCAGCAGATGGATGCCGAGGGAGCGCCCTCGCTGCGCGATGTTCACGAGCCCGGTGACGAAGTCGGGCAGGTCGCGCACCATCGACGCGAACTCGTCGATGACGATGAGCAGTCGGGGTACGGGAGCATGCGAGGGGTCGCGGCGCACCAGATCCTGGTAGTCCTCGATGTCCTTGGCGTCGGCGGCTGCCAGGATGTGCTCGCGCCGCTTCAGCTCTGCGCCCAGCGACTCCAGAGCCCGCTCGACGAGATGGGCGTCGAGGTCGGTCACCATGCCGACGGTGTGTGGCAGCTTCACGCAGTCCTTGAACGCGGAGCCGCCCTTGTAGTCCACGAGGACGAAGGTCATGTTCTCCGGCGTGTTCGCCACCGCCAGGGCCGCCACGATGGTCTGCAGCAGCTCCGACTTGCCGGAACCGGTCGTACCGGCGATCAGCCCGTGCGGCCCGTCCTTGCGCATGTCGATGCCGAACGGACCGTCGTAGGACTCGCCGATCACGGCCATCGTGGACTGGCCGCCCATGCGCCAGCGGGCGGCGATCGCGTCGCTCGTCGGCGGCTCCAGTTGCAGTACGTCGAGCAGCCGGCTGGAGCCCGGGAGCGCCGAGTCCTCCGACTCCCCGCTGATGTCACGCAGCGGCGACAGGGAGCGGGCGAGCCGCAGACACCAGGCCGCCGGGACGAAGTCGGGCCGCACGTCCTTGATGCGCTCCGCACCCGCCTCCTCGACACGCAGCCGCAGCCTGTCCGGCTGGGCGGCGCGGCCGGGTTCGGGCGCTGCGGTGTGCCACGCCTGGAAGGAGGGGAAGCCGCCGCTCGCCTGCTGAGGCTGAGCGCGCTGCCGGTCCTGGAGACCCCGGCCGTGCTCCTGGGTGCGGGGCTCGGCGACGACGAACGCCTGGCACTCGCCGGGCAGGAACCGCTCCTCCGCGTCGAGACAGATCGCGTACATGGACACAGCCGGTCCCTCGCGCAGCAGTCGCACCACACCCGGCAGCGACCGCAACCGCCGCGACCCGTCCCATACGACGACGATGTCCGGGTCGCTGAACGCCGTCCCCTGGGACCGGTTCTGCTCGGCGGCCTTCTTGCGGGCATCGAGGATCTGCGTCAGCTCGCCGACACGGGCGCCGACGGTCTCGGCGTCGGTCCCGATGAGGATGTTGACGTCCTGCCCACTCGAGGGGCGCGCGTGCGGCAGCCACCGCACCCAGTCCCACGACGGCTGTGCCGAGCTCTCGCTCAGCACGTAGAACTGCACGTCCATCGGGCTGTGCAGCGCGGCGGTCTGCGCGACCGCCCAGCGTCCCAGGGCCCGCGCGGAGTCCCCGGGTCCGGCCATGCCGACGACGCCGAGGGAGCGCAGGTCGAGCGCGACCGGCGCGTCCTCGATCTTCCAGGTCACCTGGCGCCGGTGGTCGTCCTGTTCGGGGTCGTCGAGTACGACCTCGGAGGGCAACTGTCCCGTCCCGACCCGGATCAGCAGATGATCCCGGTCGGTGCGCCGCCGCTCCCAGAGCCGGGTGCGCGGCCCGGTGCCGAGGGACAGTACGGCCGCGGGATCGGGGATCGCGTGCCGCCGGTCGTCACGTTCCTGGATCAGCGCGTCCTGGGCGTCCTTCTCGATCCGCTCCTTCTGCTCCTCGTACTCCTTGACCTGCTTGGCGTGGGACTTGCGACCGTGCTTCTTGTCGTTGAAGTAGTTGGCGAAGAGCAGGATGGGGCTCAGCCCCGCCATGATCAGGTAGTACCAGCGCTGAAAGATCATCACGGCGACGAGGGCACCGACCAGAGGCGTCAGCGCCATCAGCCAGGGCAGCGGCCGCGGCTCGTAGTCGCGGGGTGCCGAGGGCAGCCGGAAGGTGGTCTGCCGGTCCGCCGGCCGCAACCGGGGCGGCCGGTTGTAGTCGAGCCCGACCCCGTCGTCGGACCACTTGAGTGCGGCGTTGGGCGGCGTGTACCGCCCGAGCTCGAACAGCGTGTTCCCGACCCCGACCTGAGCCCCCAGGGGCCAGTCGTAGGTACCGGCGCTGGAGGTCTCCCCGCCGCTGACCTCGGCCCCGCCCTTGCCCTTTTTCTCCGCCTTGCCGTTCTTCTTCTCGCCGCCGCTCTCGGAATCCTGGATCGGCACGCCGTCAAGGGTGACGTGCTTCTGACCCTGCCCCTGGTCCCGTCCCTGCTCCTGGCGGTCGCCGTCGCGGTGAACGGTGACGCGGCAGGTGCCGTCCGTGGCGACAAAGAGGGTGAGGGCGCGGGCGTCGACCTCGGGATCGTCGACGCGGACGGCCGAGGCGGCCCCGCTGCCGATGTCGTACCGCCCGACCCCGAGCCGGTGCACGAAGCCGGCGGCGGGCCCGCCGACGACGCGCAGCTCGACCAGTCCGGTGGGCTCACCGGGCAGGCACCCGGAGGGATCCTGGAGGGAGACGACGGCCCCCTCGCGCAGCGGGGACCCGATGACGGTCGCCGAGGGATCGACGGCATACCCGTCCACGTACACGAGCGGCGCACTGCCGAGCGGCCCCTGCCGTTGCTGTCCGATGGGAATGACCTGGGCCCCGCTGTGCCCGACCTGGGCGGCCAGCTCCGCCGCGATGTCCCCCACGGTGGACTCGGGATCGGCGTCGAGCACGACATCGGCGGCGTCCCCGCCGAACGGATCGACGACGGTCAGAGTCAGGCGCACGCTTGTCCTCCCCAGGCCCTCTGGCCGCTTCCACCCCGCGGGCCACAGTCCTTGTGACGATATCCGCTGGGGACGGGGCCGAGGCAGCGGGGAGGACGTACGGCGTTCCCATTGGCAACGTCGTACACGACTTCACGACGCCGCCTGCACAAAGCGGGGATGTGGCATCGCAGTTGTCCCCCGTAAGCTGCTGCCGCAAGAGCGGACGATCACCCCGCTCGTCCCATGCGGCTCATGCGCCGCAGAAGGCGCGGCGGTGGGCCGGTAGTTCCGCAAACAAGGGAGCCACGGGGGTTGGCCCTGCGGCGTTGCGAGAGGAAGCGGCTTCATGGCCAAGGACCTTGACATCACATATCAGGACATGCGGGAAGCGGCCAAGCATGTCGTGAAGGAGAAGGAGAAGCTCCAGGAAAAGCTGGACGGCCTCCGCAAGTACATCAACAACCTGGTCAACTCCGGTTACGTCACGAAGAGCTCCTCCAAGGCCTTCGACGAGAACTTCGACGAGTTCACCAACGGCGCGAAGACGACGCTCGACGGCCTCGACGGCATGGGCGACTACCTGACCATGGCCGCCGACAAGTTCGAGCAGATCGACGACGAACTGGCGAAGCAGGCTCGCAAGTAGGGGTGCGGCACCTGCCCGGTGCGGCAGCGGATGTTGAACGCACCGGGCAGGTGCCCGGTGGACGGGCCCTGTCAGTTGTCGGGAAGGGACTGCCGGAGCGCGTACATGTGGAGGTCGCTGCGAAGATCTTCCGTCTCGACGCGCAGCCAGGACCCGTCCTGGAAACGGATCAGCAGCATCCTCGTCTCGAGCTCACCGGAGAAGGGGTCGATGAGGGTCGCTTCGGTGGTGGGAAGACGGGCGACGATCTCCATGTGTTTCTCCCGTCCCACGCTGACGCGCCGCGGTGGAGCGGCGAGCACGATCCCGTCCTGGGTCGCGAGCAGAAGTCGCTGGTGGTGGGTCGAGTGGGTGTACCAACGCAGCAGGAACTGACCGGCGTTGCCGTGCCAGTTCCCGTCGAAGACCTTGTCAAGGCCCTGTTGGGTGATGGTGGCGTCCCGGCGTCGCTTCTCGTCCTCCCTCTTGGCCCGCAATCGCTCCTTTTCGTCCCTCGCGTCAAGGGATCGCATGACTGCTTCTTCTATTTTGGCCAGAAGCTCGAAGAACATGATGACGGGTATGAACGGTGCACCGAGCACTGCACCGGCCATGCCCAGTGGGGGCATCCTGGCAGGGCGGAGCCGAGGGCTGTCCGCGGCCTGGAACACATCCGCCGGAGGTTGTGGGATCTTGTCGATCGTGCACCAGTCACCCGCCTCGGCGTGGACGCCAAGGCGGTCCGCTGCCACGCGCTGCTTACCCCTACGTGTCACGTCAAGACTCTCCTTGCCGACGCGGAACAGGATCGGTGTGTCGAGAGCGTATCTCGTACGGGGCGCCATGAGGAGCGAGAGAGTCCGCAATCGTGCCCGCGATCGTCAGATGCCACAGAGAACAGTCATAGAGTCATGGAGAGGAAATCATGGGGGACCATATAAAGGCGGATCTCGCCGCCATCAAACAGTGCTCACGCGATCTGACAAAAATCCATGGCGAGTTCGAGCGAAACGGTAATCCTGCGGACGAGTACGGTCAGGCGGTAGGTCACGGCGGCCTCAAGGACGCCTTCTCGGACTTTGGCGACACCTGGAAGAAAACCCGCAAGAATCTGATGAAGGAGCTTGAGCAGTTGGCCGGGTTCACCCGGACCGCCGCCAAGGCGTACGACGAGATAGACCAGCAGTTGGCCAAGGCGATCCGGGATGCCAAGGCGGAGAGCAAGGGGAAGAAGTGAGCAGGAGGGACGAGGACTGGCCGCCTCTGTGGCACGACGACCCGACACCGGGTGACCCCGAGGAAGTGGCGGAACTCGGGCGCAAGTTGCGCAAGATGGCTGACATGATCGACGAGCAGTCCCGGGTCATCAAGGCCCTTGCCTCGGTGGAGGGTTGGGACAGCGAGGCCGGAAAGGGCTTCCACGAGATCGCCGGTGGCACGGCGGACAAGCTGAAGAAGTCCTTCGAGCGGTATGACGAGGCGGCCAAGGCCATCGGAGAGGAGGTGCACGAGGGGAGCTCCGACCAGTTCGCCAGCGAAATGCGTCGCGCGCAGAGGAAGGCGGACAAGGCGCTCGCCGATTATCGTGAGGCAAAGACCGACCACGACCTCGCGGATGGCGAGGTAAAGAAGTTCACCGACAAGTATCCAGCACAGAACGTTCCTGCCGCGGAGAAGGAAGAGTATGAGCGCTGGGTCAAGAAGCGCGCCGAGGCGATGCGCCGCATCGGTGACGCGCGCAAGTTGGTGAAGGATGCCAGGGGCGTCTATGACGATGCGGGAGATAAGGCCGCCCGTCATATCAGAAACGTCGTGCACCACGATGCGGTCCGGGACCCCGGCGGTTTCATGAATTTCCTCGCTGACTGGGCGGACATGTTGTCCAACATCTCGGCCGTCCTCTCCGTGCTCGCGGTGATCTGTGCATTCGTCCCGCCGCTCCAGTTCCTGGTTCCCATATTCGCGACCCTAGCCGTGTTGGCCAGTGCTGCCGCGCTCGCCGGTCATGCGTACGACATGACTGCACGTGGTGGCAAGGTCAACTGGCTGAAGCTGGGCACCGATGTGCTGGGAGTGCTGCCCGGGCTTGGCGCACTGAAGGGGTTCACGGCCCTCAAAGGTCTCAATGGGATTTCGAAGGTGAAGGCATTCGGAAAGTTGAGGATCTATGCAACCGCACTCGACGGTGTCGGGCACAACTTCTTGAACGGAGTCGCCGTCAAGTTGGTCAACAAGGTTCTGGGCAGGAAAGCGCGCAAGGATCTTCTTGACGGAAAGAAGATCACGGCTGTGATCAAGGGGGCGGGGCTCGCGAGCGCCTTGAATAAGATCTTCAGTGGCGAGAACGGCGAGAAGACCGGCTACCAGGAGCCCGCCAAGGCCGACAGCACGCCCACGCCCACTCCTACGCCGTCGCCCTCACCCCGACCCAGCCCCAGCCCCCGCCCCGCTCCGAACGTCTCACCGAAGGCGTTCAATGCCGCCTTGGCGGCGTAGGACCTGGCGACCTGCTCAAGGAGGGCAGATGCCGTGAACGACGACAATCGCGACCTTGGACCCGGGGAATTCATCGGTCGTCGAGGCGGTGACGCTGTCACTTTGGTCGGCGGCTCGGTGATCGTCGCAGTACCCGAGGCGAAGCGTGCCGCGGAGGAGGCTCGACGAGAGCTCCGGTTCGACTTCCTGGACGACCGGGCAGTCCTCGAATTGCTGCGGCGACGTCACCTCGACGAAGAGGACATGTTCAACGCGGGTTTCAAACACGGAGTGCCGCTGGCGCTCGTAGGCTTCGGGGCCACGATCTACTGGGGCGGCGTGGCTCAGTACTGGGAGACCGCCGCCTCCCGCAACGCCTACCTGGCGGTCGCCGTGGCCTTCGTAGTGACTCAGGTCTTCTTCTTCGTTCGCAGTGCGATGTCGCACTGGGGAGATCCGGTCCAGCAGAACCTGCGGGCCCGTGCGGGAAAGTACCGTGAGATCGTCCACCTCGCTCGACGAGGAGGAGCTGATGTCCCCGCTCACTATCCGCACTACGGGCCCTACCCGTTCGCTGCGAAATTCCGTTCTGAAGTGGATGATCCCGAACAGCCCGAGAGTAAAGGCTCAGATGACCACGGACACAGTTGAAGAAGCCCAGCGCAGCCTCACGGGAAGTGGCGGCGTAGAGGTTCGCTGGATCATGCCGGAGGGTTTCTTCGAGCTGCCCTTCGATGCGGATGACCTCGACGAACTGGCTGACAACCTGGTCGCGTTGGCCAAGAGGGTGCTGCCCGGTGCTGATGAGGAAGTGCAGCTGGAGTATGCCGCGATGTGCGCGGCGAACTACGACGAGTTCATCGAGGCAGGAGTGCAGTACGCCGGCTTCGTCACCACGGAGGTCGACGGCGTCCGCTGCACGGCCACGGTGAACGTCAGCCTCATGGACCTTGATGAGCGGGCCGGTAACAATCCGGCGGGCTTCATCGCGACCACGATGCGGCATCTGGAGCTCGGCCAGATCGACGAGGTGCAGCTGCCCTGCGGCCCGGCGGTGACATGCGTAGGCAATCGGCCTTCCAGCATCGACGGCAGCCTGACGCAGTCCGGGCAGGACGAGTCGATATGGACGTCGTTCATACAGGCCCAGATTCCGCTGGACAACGGGACCGTGCTGCTGCTGGAGATGGGCACGCCGACGGTCGAAGGCTGGGAGGTCTTCTCCGCCATGTTCGCCGGCATCGTGAAGAGCGTCCGCTTCTTCGACGACCACGGATCCCCCCTGGTGATGCCGGGGTGAAGAATCCGTTCGAAACCGATGCCCCGTCACCGATTAGCACCCCCACGGACTACAGGCTGCTGGTTCCGCGGGAGTGGTTCCGCATCGACCTCATGCAGGACCGCTGGCGTGGCCAACTCAAGACCTTTGTGGAACAGCAGGCAGAAGGTCGTCATGTTTCTGCGGAGCTCACACGGAATGTGTGGACCACACTGCGCAACACCGCGGAAGCCGGGCGAGCGCGTGGCGCCATGGAGTTCTTCCTCCTGACGACCTCGCGGGACGGGGGCCTTCCCGCCTCGCTCCTCGTGTCCCTGGTGCCGCTGGGTGAAACACCCGCTGATCCACAGAAGTTCGCGGCGTGGCTCGAGGTGCGAGTGCCTGAAGGAACTTCACCGCAGCAAGTGTCGGTGGTGGATCTCCCAGCAGGCACTGCCGTTCGGGTCGTCGGCCCCACGACATTGAACGTCCATGTCCTTGTGCCCGGCGGGGCAGGCTACTTGACGCTCTCCTTCTCAGCACCGCTCACCGGAATGTCCGGCCCGATGGGGCGGTTGTGCGATGCCATCGCGTGCTCGTTGCGGTGGGTGTTGTGACAGCTTGCCCCCCGCGATGCTTCCGCGACCCATACCCGCGCCGTCACCGTCGCCGCAACCGGGTCCGAAGCCTTCATCGAAGTCGTTCCACAAGAATCTGACGCCTGCTGCGCAAGGAAGACGACCAGTGAGTGATTACCACGCCCTGGAATTCGGCACGTTCGTCGATGACCAGGGGACTGTCCACAGCATGGTCCGCTCGTCCGCCGTCGCCGCCGTACCGCAGGCCAAGGCCGCGGCGGAGGCCTACGGGCGGGAGGTCCGCTTCGACTTCCTCGACGACAGCGCCGTGCACTGGATGCTGTTCCAGCGGAGGGAGGACACGGAGAAGGCCGGCCTCCTCGGCTGCCTGTTCACCGTCCCGCTGTTCGTTTTCGGGGCCGGTGCCTGGCCCTTCTGGGATTTGGTCGCATCCCAGAAGTCACGCCAGTTCCAGATCGCCTTCATCGTCGCGGAGGCCCTGATCCTCTGCGCCTTGATCGTCGGCGCCTACCTCGTTCGCCGACGCAGCCTGCTTGACCCCGTCGTACGGAACGTGCGCTGCCGGGCCCGGCTCTACCGCAAGATCGTCGGTATCGCCCGCAAGGGCGGTGCCGACATCCCGCGCCTATACCCCTACTACGGCATGTACGCCACCTCGCGGAAGTTCTTCCACGAAGCGCCTGACCGTCCCGTGCCCGAAAGGCACAAAGAGGTTCACTGAACGCTTCTCAGCCTGTGGTTCGCGGGTGATGACAGCTGGTGGTCGGGGGGCCGTAACGCGACAGGGCTCCTGTGTCGTTTCGGCTGGTGATCTCACTCGCCAACGTCTCGGCACAGGAGCCCTGCTGGTCCCGTATTGAGCCATGCTCGACGTCCCGCGCGAGGTCGTTGAGCACGTTTCCTGGCTCATCTACGCCCGAAGGTGTGAGCTGAACTCCCGCTGGCGCCGGCTGGGCTACCTCCGGCAGGCCCTGCTGGCCCTGGTGCACCTGCGCAAGAACGAGACCCTGGCCCAGGTCGCTGCGGGGTTCGGCGTCTCCAGCGCCATCGCCGGCCGGTACGTGAGCGAAACGGTCGACATCCTCGCCGAGCGCGCCCCGAGCCTGCACGAGGCCCCGCGCAAGCCGCCGCCGGAGGGGTTCGTCATCCTCGACGGCACCCTGATCGCCACCGACCGCATCGCGGCGGACGAGCCGTACTACTCCATGAAGTACCGCCGTCACGGAATGAACGTGCAGGTCGTGGCCGCCCCGGACGGAACACCCCTGTGGTTCTCGCGAGCGATGCCCGGCCGCACGCACGACCTGACCGCAGCCCGCGCACACGGCGTGATCCAAGCCTGTCTGTCCCGTCAGCTCCTCGTCCTGGCCGACCGCGCCTACCAGGGTGCCGGCGCCGCTGTCCGCACTACTACCGCCACCACAAACTGCCCGAGCACTACCAGCAGTACAACCGGGACCACGCCCGGCTACGAGCACCGGGCGAACGAGCCTTCGCCCGCCTCAAACAATGGCGGATCCTCCGCAAGGCCCGGTGCAGCACCAACCGCATCGGGCGCACGCTCGCTGCCATTCACGCCATCGAGATCGCCTGGCGCTCAGGATGAGAAACGTTCAGTGATTACCACGCCCTGGAACACGGAAGAGAGAAGTAATCCCGGTCCTGGTTCTTTCAATGTGTGGGCCTGGTGAACTACTCGGCTGGGTCGACAAAGGAAACCGTCTGGAGAAGGGCCGACAGCAGGCGGTAGATCTCAGTCCAGTGGTCCAGAGAGGCTGTGTAGAGAGTGAAGACAGCCGTGTGCGGGCCTGTCGGGAAGGGGACGTGGACCTGGATCTGCCGGGTGAGAAGTGTCGTCTTCTCACCGCTCGCCGTCAGCTCCGGGGTGAGCGTGCACTCGCGGATGGTCACGCAGGACACCGCAGGTCCGCATGGCAGATCCAGCCAGACGGCGTCGTTGTACGGATCGTCGGCGAGCGTAGCGAGGATTCCCTGGGCGACGACATCAGCGTCAGCCCCGGCATGGCCAGTGGCGACGATGCCTACGGTGAAGGAGCACTGGGCCACGCCTTCGGTGGGCTCGTACCGGATCATATTGCTCTCAGGGATGTCGGCTTCCCCTGCTGTGGAGAACAGACCCATAGCGGCGTAGGAGACCCCGGTCTCTCCCATGAACTCGGCTATCGCTGTGTAGTAGAGAGCGGCTGGCTCCCAGATGGTCTCGTCTCCACGTGAGTACAGCTCTTGTACGAACGAGCGGGCACGTTCGGCACGTTCCTCGGCGGTGGCGGCGACGGGAAGGGTGAAGAAGCCCTCGGGGACGAGGAACCACAGGGGTGGGAGGTTTCCCTGAATGGCACTGGCATACAGAGGGTTCATGGACTCGGCGGCAGGTGCCATGGCGTGAAGGCCCGTTTCGATCAAAAGCAGTGATTGTGCCGGAGCGGAGCGGAGCGGAGTGTCAGTTCAGGAATCCTTGTGAGTGGTACTCCGAGAGCCTGAGTTCGGTGCCGCGCGCGTCCATGACCGTGTTCAGGCCTGAGTGTCCGAAGAATGCGTGCACTGTGCTCGGCGCCAAGACCTCGATTCGAAGGCAGCCGCATGTGTTTCGCTTCACGAGCGGCGGCTGCGCATCCGGGGCCTGGGATGCGGCGAACGATTCAGCTGTGTTCCGCTGAGCCAGAGTAAGCGTTTCCAATGGGATGAAATTCAGCGGCTCGATCAGGTGCCGAGTGAGTCTTTCCCGGTTCGCGCTGCTCACTCTGAACCATGAGCCGTCCGTGAAGACGATTTTCGCGTCGTGTCCGAATTTAAAATTCCGCAATTCGACGTTTGCGGTGAGGAGTCGAGGGACCTCCCAGAGGGACTCGTCCCTGATGAGCCTGTCGTCTCCTTTGATATAAGGGAAGCCCACGACTACGATCCGCTGGTTAGTGACGATCGCATGTGTGCGGTAGTGCTTAGCAGGGGAGCGCACGGGATCCGGTTGCCAGGGCAGGGTACGCGCAACGGTGCCTGGGTCGGCCCATATGACCGGGAAGTCGTTGACCTCATCCGCCTGGTCGTCCGAGGTGTCCGTACCCGCATTGGAGGACGGGGTACCGCTGATGTTTCCACCGTGCGAGGAGAGGAAGCCGATGATCACGGCGCCTGCCGCCATCACCGTGCCCTTGACGGTCTTCCGGGCGGTCGTGCCGCCTCTGGAGTAGGCCGTGTAGATGGGCCCGGGGGCCAACCGGTCAGCTCATGCTGAATATCGCGGCGTTCGGTGTCGCGAAACCGCCGCATTCCCTTGACCCGCGTTTCCTCACCTGTGGCGAACGTGATGGGAGCGCGGGCGAGGAGAATCTCATCCAGTTTGGGCTGTCATACGCTCATTTCAGTATGAACCTTCCTCTGCTGCGGCCTCGACGCCGGTGTATTCGTGTTCTGCGGTGTCAAACCGAGTCAGGTGCTTACTCATCTGGGACCGAAACGCCGGACTAGTCATCTGCCGTCACATGACCGTAGATCTTGGGCGCGACCTAGGGGCGGAAGCGATGGGCAACAGGGGCTCGTGGCATTTCAAGGAGAACGTGATCGAGGAAGTTCCGCACGACTGAGCCGGCCGTCAGCGTGGCAGCCCTCCGAAATGGGAGCTTTGGCTGCCTGCTGTGCCCCTGCTGGGCTCCAGTGCACAGCTCTCGCGGTCTCTCCCAAGTAGCTGGGCAGGAAGCGGATTCGTAAGGCCGCGAGGTGTGGCACTGCCGCCGTCCGGTGTGCGTTCGAGTTGCGTGTCCTGGCGGCTGGGGACCTGGACGCTGGTCTCAATCCAGGGTGTTCGCCCACGCCGTGAGTATGGCGAAGTCGTGCTGCGTGAGGCCGCGTCGAGGGCCGATCCGGTGCAGCAACGCGGGACCGGCGTGATACTCCTTCACCCAGGCGAAATCCGTCTCTGTGATCTCGTCATCGATCCAGGCGAACGCTCGCCCCTTCGCCCATGTGACGATCTCTGGTGTCTTCCAGAACACGCCGTCCTCAGTGACGGGCTGCGGCAACGACCAGTGAACGACGGGAAGTCCGGGCAGTCCCAGGACCGGGGTGATGAAGACGTTTGCCTCCTCCTCCCAGGTCGTGGCCCAGACCAGGTCGAAGGGAAGCGCGACCAATACGGGGCCGTGATCCGGATGAAGCCACACCCGCAGTGGCTTCACCGGCTTGCTCGGCAGCCCCCATTCGCTGAGCCGACGCCGCTCCAAGGCTTCCCAGCGTGGCGTCAGAAGACGGTGGGTCTTGTAACCCTCGGGCCTTCGGTGCGGCTTCGCGGCATACGGATTCAGCGGTCCGTCCACATCAACGAAGAGCAGGGGGAGCATCGGCTCTCCTGTCGCTTTGTCGTCAGACGTCGTGCTCAGGTTGGTTCGATGGCGACGGATCAGCGGTTGATGGACTGGATCTCCTGGACCGTGACTGCTTGGTCGTTGCCGAAGGTGCCGTCGGGCAGGTCGCCGCCGGCGCCGCCGGTGCCGGTCCAGGCGATCTCCCAGGTGATGGTGGCCTGGAGATCGTAGGTCCCGTCGCCGGAGGAGCGGAGGTACGTGATTCCGCAGGGCGGAGTCCGGTCGGCCTTGCCCTTGGCGTAGGGCTCGCCGATGGAACCGTCGGTGTTGATGGTGCACTCGCCGGAGGCCGGATAGGTCTCGGCGTCCTCGGTGCCCGGCTCCAGTTTGAGGGACACCGGCTTGGCGGTCGTCGTGGCCTGGATGGCGAAGCCGGGGACGTTGATGGCCGCCGTGGCCCGGACTTCGTCGAAGACGGCTTTGTCGAGCCAGGCCCAGGTCGGCAGATTCACCTTCGTGGTCTCCTCGGGGGCGAGGCTGACCTCGGTTTCGGGAAGCTGCATGTGCTGGTAGGCGAGGGCGGCGAGTATCTCCGGGGTGATGGCCTCCTCGTACTGGGGCGGCGGGGCCTCGCCGTTGTCGACCCAGAAGGGGAGGTCGGTGCAGGAACTCCGCTTGAGCAGGTCGGGTTCGTTGGGATTCTCGACGGCGGCCCAGAACATCCCCTCGCCGTCCCTATCGACGTTGTAGTCCTTGTAGCCGGGGGTGTCGGTCCAGCCGTACTCGTCCTCGTAGTGGCGCTGCAACTCGCTGAGAGCCGCACCTGCGTGGCCGCCCATGCCGGGCGCGTTCATCTGGCTGTCGATGTCCTTGGACATCTTCTTCTTGAAGTCCTCGGCGCCGAGGTATGGGGCGTACCAGCAGGGTGGTGGCGTCCATTTGATGTCGGAGGACGTCACGTTGCCGGTGCTGCCGTTCTTGGCGACGGATCCGGAGTACGTAATCCGGGCGGTGGCGTAGATGCCGGTGTCGTCACTGTCACCCGACTGTTCTGTGTTGGAGCCCTGGGTGTTGCTCGGCTGCTCTCCCGCGTAGGCCGGTTCCGCGAGGGAGACGCCCAGGGCCAGCGTGAGGGCGGCCGCGCCGGTGCTGAGGGCCGTACGCCGTGACCTGGTCACTGGCACTTCGCCGCCTTCGCCTCGACGTACACCTTGGACGCCTGCCACAGACCGTCCCCGGTGGGGAGCTTGACCATGATGATCTTGAAGTAGTCGAAGTCCGTGATGCTGGGCGTGCCCTTCAGGACCTTTCCGGTCTTGACCTCTTTGGAGTAGAACTTGCTTGAGTCCACACAGAACGCGACCTCCACCGAGTTGCCGTTCGGCGCGGATCGGGTGGTGGCCTGGTAGTGGCGCCGGGTGCCGGTTGCCGTCCAGCCGCCTTCGAGCCTGGCGTCGATCTGCGTCTTCGCGTACTTCAGGCCATCGCCTGTCGAGTAGGCGACCAAGGCTGCTTCCTCGGTCGTGCGCTTGTCGACGCCCCGGTAGACGGCACGGAAGAAGTTGGCCGCGTCGGACATGGCAGCCGCCTCATTCTGGTCCTTCGGCTTCTCCCAGTCGAAGACCAGGTTCATGTCCGCGGGCAGGGACACGTCCACGCCGTCCGGCTTGTCCTCCGCCGGTGCTCCCGAGGGCTCCGCCGGCTTCGTCGGCGCCTCTGCGCCCTGGTCGGCGCCGGCGATCTTGTCAGCGGCCTTCCCGTTGTCGTCCCCGCTCCCGCAGGCGGTCAGCAGCAGGGTTGCGGCGGCGGTGAACGCGGCGGCAACGGGCAATGAGCGGCGCTTCACAGTGACTCCCCGTGAGACAGATGTGTGGTCACGGGCCCTGACGGTATCGGTGTTGTTCTCGGTTTCGCCACAGCGAACTCGTGCAGCCTGCGATGTCCGCAACTCCGGCCAGTGGCCGAGCTGTCGGCGCGCTTGCCCGCGAGTCCGCTACGGCTTCAGCCGGGTCGCGTGTCCTCTCGGTTCGGTGTCCTCCCCGCGCCCTCAGTTACGGGTGCGGGCCGAGGGGATCGCCGTGTCGTCGGGCCGGAGGGCCGACGGCTCGGTCGCCGGCGAAGCCGTCCTCGCCGGCGACCCGGCCGGGGGCCCGGGCGTTGCGCCGGCGGGGGCCGGTGGGCTGGTCGGGGCGGCGGTCGGGGTCTGCGGGACAGGGGTGGGGTTGATCGCCTCCGGCGCCGTACTCGGTGCGGCACTCGGCGCCGTACTCGGGGCCGGGGTCGGCACGGTGGACGGGCTGGTTGCGGGCGGCGGCGGGGCCATGGGGGGTGTCGGGGGCCCGGGGGCGTCGGAGGTCGACAGGCGCAGTGGCAGTACGACGAGGGCGGCGACACCGCAGGCCACGGCGGCGCCGGCCGCCCCGCGCAGCAACTTGCGGCGGGCCGCGCCGCGACGGATCGCCCGGTAACGGCCGGGCGGCGGGCCGAGATGCTCCGAGGGAGGCCGCAGGATGACGGCGAGCGGGTCGTCGGGGTCGAAGTCCGGGCCCTCGTCAGAGTGTGTGATCAAGGCTTCTCCTCAGGTGGGCGCGGAGCAGTTCGCGGGCCGCGTGGAGGTCGGCCTTGACGGTTCCTTCCTTGCGGCCGGTCAGGACGGACACCTCCCGGATCGGCATGTCGGCGTAGTAGTGCAGCAGGATCGGGATGCGCAGGCGCTCCGGCAGCGTCTGCACGAGCAACCGCACCGACGGATCGGCCTGTTCGGGCTGTGGGCTCAGGGCGGCCTCTGTGGTGGCCCGGCGCACGGCTCGGCGTTCCCGCTCCAGTTTGCGCCAGTGGTCCCGGACGAGGTTGGCCGCGGTGACGTAGAGGAAACCCCGCGGTTCGGACACGGTGGTCCAGCGGGCCCACAGCCGCGTGAACGCCTCCGAGGCGATCTCGTGGGCCGTCTCGTCGTCGTCGACCAGCCGGCGGCACCAGCCGGCGAGACGCGGGTAGAGGGCGGCGAACAGCTCGGACGCTGCCTTCTCGCGGGACCGTTTCAACGTTCTCCATGGTCGTGAGGGCGCTCGTGCGGACATGTCGAGAATCCCGGGCCGCCGGGGTCGGGTCAGGTTCCACCGACCC
>NZ_JBHXQZ010000035.1:0-70352 GCF_042717095.1 Streptomyces sp. NPDC058632
GTTCACGGGCGGCGGGCGGCTCCCATGGAGCGGGTGAAGGTCGACGGGTCCCCCTGGAAACCCTGGACGCCGGGATGGAAGTCCCAGGCACCGGTGGTGTCCCGGGTGAACTCGGCGACCGTGGCTGCCGTGGCTCCCAGGACACCCCTGAAGTCGTCCTCGGCCAGGACGGTGTACCCCTCGCGGATGCGCAGACCGGGGCGGCCCACGCCGGCGAAGGTGCGCTGCTCCTGATGCTGCTGTATGACGACCCCGACCACCACGCGCGCGTACCGCGCGTCGAGCCGGTCCAGCTCCAGCGTCATGACCTCGTCGAAGCCGAAGCCCTTGCCGTCCTTGCTGTCCCGGCTGAGGGTGATCGTGCCGTCGGGGGAGCGGCTGTCGAAGTGCACCACGTACGAGGGATCACCGTGCGGATCGCCTGCCGGGTAGGGCGCGGCGACGAGATCCAGGTCGGTGGCCGGCTGTCCCGCGGGACTCGGATCCCACCTCAGCGCGATCTCGACCTTGCCGATGCCCTTGTTGACGCCGTTCACCAGTCTTCCCCTTCCCCCTGGGGCCGTCATGCCCCTTCAGAAGCTGCTGTCCAACTGCCGGGCGGACCCGGCAGGTTGTCCATCCTGTCATGCCGGGCCGGGGGAGTGCGGTGAAGCAGTCCCGCCGAGGGTGACCGGGGCTGTGCTCCGCGGCCTTACGATGGCGCGGTGCTGGTCAAGTGGATTCGCTGCACCGTGGTGGACCGCCGCGGGTTCGAACGGGGACAGCGGAAGTGGGCGGGGCTTCTGGGGGAGCCGGGATTTCGTGGACAGGGCGGGGGCTGGAGCCGGGAACGACAGGATGTGGCGCACATCTTCTCCTTCTGGGAGAGCCGCGCCTTCTACGACTCCTTCATGGCGCGGTCCCACGACCGGCTCGCCTCGGCTCAGTCGGGCACCTTCAAGGACGCCCAGGTCAGGCTGTTCGACCACCGCTTCGACGTGAAGACCGGCTTCGAACCGCGCTTTACGGACGTCGACCTGCTGAGAGTGGCCCTGTGCCGCGTCCACGAGGAGCGGGCGGAGCATTTCGTGCTGATGCACGAGAAGGTCTGGAACCCGGCGATGGCAGGCTCGCCCGGCATGGTTCGGGGACTGTTCGGTGAGGCCCCC
Source organism: Streptomyces sp. NPDC058632 (assembly GCF_042717095.1). Lineage (NCBI taxonomy): Bacteria > Bacillati > Actinomycetota > Actinomycetes > Kitasatosporales > Streptomycetaceae > Streptomyces > Streptomyces sp. NPDC058632. The sequence continues at coordinate 1,149 of NZ_JBHXQZ010000035.1, forward strand.
GGCCATGAGTTCCTGGTGCTGTCGATGTGGTGGTCGGCGGCCGAGCACGGCAAGTACCGCACCGAGCGCGTGGAACGTCTCGCCCTGCGGGCGCAGACGGAGGCCGACATCGTGGCGCTCACGGGAGACATCGTGGACATGGAGCCGGTCTGGACGGTCTGACGTTCCAGTGCGGGGAACGGTCTCGAAGCGCGGGAAGTGTGTGACCTGTGCCGTATGGGGCGCGTACGGGTGCTCGGTCCGCCGCCGGCCGTTCTAGGGTTTCAGCATGGTACGACCACGGCGCATCGTCCTTGTCCGGCACGGTGAATCAACGGGCAATGTTGACGACACCGTTTATGAGCGCGAACCCGATCACGCGCTGGCCCTGACCGAGCGGGGCCGGCGGCAGGCGGAGGAGACGGGCAGGCGGCTGCACGACCTGTTCGGCGAGGAACACGTCAGCGTGTACGTGTCCCCCTACCGCCGCACGCACGAGACGCTGTGCGCCTTCGGTCTCGACCCGGAACTCATACGCGTGCGTGAGGAGCCGAGACTGCGTGAGCAGGACTGGGGCAACTGGCAGGACCAGAAGGACGTCCGTCTGCAGAAGGTGTACCGGGACGCGTACGGCCACTTCTTCTACCGCTTCGCCCAGGGCGAGTCCGGTGCCGACGTCTACGACCGGGTCGGAGGCTTCCTGGAGAGCCTGTACCGCAGTTTCGAGGCCCCGGACCACCCGCCGAACGTCCTCATCGTGACGCATGGTCTTGCCATGCGGCTGTTCTGCATGCGCTGGTTCCACTGGACCGTGGCGGAGTTCGAGTCCCTGTCCAACCCCGGGAACGCCGAGATGCGGGTGCTCGTCCTGGGGGAGGACGGCAAGTACAGGCTCGACCGGCCCTTCGAGCAGTGGCGGCGGCCGGAACCGTACGGGAGCACCGGATAAGGTGGGTGGGCGATGACCGCTGACTCCACCCCCACCACTGACTCCACCACCGCCGGGCGCCTCGCGCGTGCCCTGGCCAGCCTGCGCGGACTGTCCGTGGGGGACGCGCTGGGCTCGCAGTTCTTCGTCCCGGTGAACTATCCGCTGCTCATGCGCCGTGAGCTGCCTCCGGGCTCCTGGCAGTGGACGGACGACACGGAGATGGCCTGCTCGGTCGTCGCCGTCCTCGCCGCCCACCGGCGGATCGACCAGGACGCCCTCGCACACTCCTTCGCCCGGCACCATGACTTCGACCGTGGCTACGGGCCCGCGGTCAACCGGCTGCTGCGGCTGGTCCGCGAAGGCGGCGACTGGCGCGAGCTCGCCGCCGGCCTTTTCAACGGCCGGGGTTCCTGGGGCAACGGCGCCGCGATGCGCATCGCGCCCCTGGGCGCCTGGTACGCGGACGACCCGGAGCAGGCGGTCCACCAGGCCGAGATCTCGGCCTACCCCACCCACCAGCACCGCGAGGCCGTGGTCGGCGCGATGGCCGTCGCCGCGGCGGCCGCACTCGCCGCGGCCCCCGGCGGGCCGCCCGGCCCCGAAGCACTGCTCGACGGGGTCGCCGCGCTGGTGCCCAGGAAGAGTGCGGTCGGTGCGGGACTGCGCCGGGCCCGGGACATGTTCGACTACGGCGACGCGGCCACCGTCGCCGCCGTACTGGGGTGCGGACGGCGGACGACGGCCCACGACACCGTGCCCTTCGCGCTGTGGTCGGCCGCCCGAGCCCTGGGCGACTACGAAGAGGCCTTCTGGACCACGGCCCAGGTGGGCGGGGACGTCGACACGACCTGCGCCATCGTGGGCGGCGTGATCGCGGCGGGGAGGGCCGGGGCGCCGCCCACCGGGTGGGCCGAGCGGGTCGAGGCGCTCCCGAGCTGGATGCCGGTGTAGCTCCAGCCGGCCCGGCCACGCTGGATCCGGTCCGGTCCGGTCCGGTCCCTCCGTCAGGCGTGCGTGCGGAGCGCCGTTGCCGACGGGCGTCGGCGCGGGCGCTGACGCGCGAGCTTTCGGAACTCTCCGTGCGCCTTGGGAACTCTCCGTGACCGTCCGTCCGTTGTCGGAACATCAGCCGTGTGGGGCATGAGGTCCGAGACGAAGCGGCGGCTGTACGGGTCCGAGCCCTGCCGGAGGTGATCGTGAACGCGCAGTTCACCGTACTGCTCACCGTACTGCTCGGCTCCGTGATCGCCGTCCTGGCAGCCGCGGGGCGGCCCGGGGCCCTCCGGACCGGCCCGCTGGGGCCGGCCGGAGAGGCACCGGGCCGCCCCGCCCGGGGCATGCCCTCGTCAGCCGATGCCCGGTCCGGCGGAGCCGGCGAGCGCCTCCAGGTCGCTCTTGCGTACCCGGATCACCAACCAGGCGGTGAGCAGGGCGAGTACGGCCATGGCGGCGGCCGGAATGAAGGCCGTCGAGATGCCCTGCGCGAGCACTTCGTGGCCCCAGGGCTCGGGCAGCTGGTGGGTCTGGGCGAACTCCGCCTTCTGCTCCGGCGTCGCTTCGGCGAGGAACGACGGAAGTTGTTCCTCCGCCTCGTTCCTGCCGGCCGTGCCGAACACCGTGGTGAGGAGCGCCAGCCCCACCGATCCGCCCACCTGCTGGGTCGCGTTGAGCAGTCCGGACGCCGCGCCGGCCTCGTGCTGGGCCACACCGGAGACCGCGGTGAGAGTCAGTGTCACGAAGTTCAGGCCCATGCCGAAGCCGAAGACGAGCATGGGGCCGAGGATGCCGCTCACATAGGAGCTCTCGGAGGTGATCAGTGCCTGCCAGGCCAGGCCGATCGCCGCGAGCGCCGAGCCGACGAGCATGAACGGCTTGGGGCCGAACACGGGCAGGAACCGCTGGGACACCCCTGCCCCGAGCGCGATCACGACCGTCACCGGAAGGAAGGCGAGCCCGGCCTCGATCGGGGTGTACCCGAGCACGTTCTGCACGAAGAGAACGATGTAGAAGAACATGCCGAACATGGCGGCGGCCAGGCTGAGCATGATCACGTACGTGCCGGAGCGGTTTCGGTCGGCGAACATCCGCAGCGGGGTGATCGGCTCCCTGGCCCGCGACTCGATGACGGTGAAGGACACCAGCAGGACGACCGCGGCGACGAAGGAACCGATGGTCACGCTGTCCCGCCAGCCCTCCTCCGCCGCCCGTATGAAGCCGTAGACGAGGGAGGCCATGCCGGCCGTCGAGGTCACCGCGCCCGCTATGTCGAAGCGGCCGGTGTGCCGCTCGGACTCGTTGATGTAGAGCGGTGCGAGCGCGGCGATCAGCAGACCGATCGGCACGTTGACGAAGAGCACCCACCGCCAGTCGAGCCACTCGGTGAGCATGCCGCCCGCCAGCAGGCCGATGGCGCCACCGCCCGCGGAGACCGCGGCGAAGACGCCGAAGGCCCGGTTGCGCTCGGGGCCCTCGGGGAAGGTGGTGGTGATCAGCGCCAGCGAGGTGGGCGAGGCGATCGCACCGCCCACGCCCTGCAGTACCCGCGCGGCGAGCAGCTGCCAGGGCTCCTGGGCGAACCCGCCCAGGAGCGAGGCGAGGGTGAACAGCAGGATGCCGGTCATGAAGACGCGGCGGCGGCCGAGAATGTCACCGGCCCTGCCGCCGAGGAGCAGCAGGCCGCCGAAGGTCAGGGTGTAGGCGCTGACCACCCAGGTGAGGTCGGTGGTGCTGAAACTGAGAGCGTTCTGAATGTGCGGAAGCGCGATGTTCACAATCGTCGCGTCCAGTACCACCATGAGTTGGCAGGCCGCGATGACGGTGAGTGCGATGCCGGGGTGTCCGTCCCGGCGTGCCGCACCCGGCTTCCGGTCCTGGATCGATGGAGAGGTTGTCACTATGGATCCCCCACGAGTGTGTCAGTGAACGCTCGCGTTCACTGTTGTGTCCACGTTAGGAGTCCTCGACAGTGAACGCAAGCGTTCACTGGAAGTGCGATCGCTCGGCGCATCCCCCGCAGGTGCCGTGCGATGCGCGCCCCATCCCCGAAACGCCCGCTTCCCCTCCTCGTGTGGAGAGAGTCAGATGGTTACTTCGAGCTGGGCGGACGCCCAGGCTCAGACGGCCGTTTCCCGCCGCCGTGGCGCCGTACTGGAACGCGCGATCCTCGATGCCGCTCTGGAGCAGCTCAGTACGGTCGGCTGGAACGGTCTGACGATGGAGGGTGTCGCCGCCGGCGCCCAGACCGGAAAGGCCGCCGTCTACCGCCGCTGGCCCTCGAAGGAGGACCTGGTCGCGGACGCCCTGCGGGCCGGGCTGCCGCCCTTCGACGCGGCTCCGGACGTGGGCAATGTGCGCGACGACCTGCTGGCCCTGTGCCTGCGAGCGCGTGACGCGATGTTCTCCCGGCCGGGCGTCGCCCTGCGCTCGGTCATTCACGAGTGCGATTCCATGCAGGCCGAGCGGTTCCATGCCGTGATCTTCGAAGGGGTCGTGGAGCCGACCATCACGATGCTCCGAGAAGTGATCGAGCGTGGGATCGAGCGCGGAGAGGTGCGTGCCGACGCGGCGAACGGCTACGTCTTCGATGCCATCCCGGCGATGATGATGTACCGGTCCAAGATGTGCGGAAGTGAATGGCCGGACGTCGACGTGGAGGAGATGATCGACCGGCTGATGGTTCCGCTGCTGCGGCCGGCAGGTCCCTGACCCGAGGTCGCCGACACTCTGGCACCGCTCGGGGAACCTGGGTGTCGCGGGCCGTTCCGGGCGGCGTACGCTAAGGGCGCCATGCCGTACGAACCACCAACTCACGCTGTCGAGCGCTCCCTCCGCGCCACGACCGGGGCGAAGATCGTCGCAGGTGTCGACGAGGTGGGGCGCGGCGCCTGGGCCGGCCCCGTCACCGTCTGTGCGGCGGTCACCGGACTGCGCCGGCCCCCCGAGGGACTCACCGACTCCAAGCTCCTCACCGTCAAGCGGCGGGACGCACTCGACCGGACGCTACGGGACTGGGTGACGTCGTACGCCCTGGGCCACGCGTCCCATGAGGAGATCGACCGGCTGGGAATGACAGCCGCGCTGCGGCTGGCGGCGGTGCGCGCCCTCGAAGGGCTGCCGGTGCGTCCCGACGCGGTGATACTCGACGGCAAGCACGACTATCTCGGGGCACCCTGGCGGGTCCGCACCGTGATCAAGGGTGACCAGTCGTGCGTGGCGGTCGCGGCGGCCTCGGTGATCGCCAAGGTGCACCGCGACAAAAAGATGGCCGAACTGGGTGCCGAGCATGCAGACTTCGGTTTTGCGGACAACGCGGGGTATCCGTCACCCGTGCACAGGGCCGCGCTGGAGGCCCGGGGACCCACCCCCTACCACCGGCTGTCGTGGGCGTATCTTGATGCGCTGCCCCAATGGCGGCATCTCAAGAAGGTCCGCGGCTGGGCGGATGGAAGTGTTCCGGCGATCGAAGGTCAACTCGGCTTCGATTTCTGACGATTCCGTTCGCGCTCATGTGCCACCCGACGGCACGAGCCGTACTAATGTTTGATAAAAATCAGCCCATGCCTCTCATTCCCGAGGAGCCTCAGATTCACGAGAGTGCTCAGGGTCCCCGCGCCACTCCGGCCAGCGGCCGTACCGCGCCGACCCCTCGCCCCGTACCCGGTCCCCGCCCCGCGGCACCGCCGCGTCCCGGTCGGCCCGGCCCGGTCCGGCCCGCGCCTTCGGCGCAACGTACGCCGCGTGATGCCACTGCGGCGGCCGAACCCGTCCCTTCGAAGCCGACCGCTCCCGCTGCGGCCGGCGCCCAGATCCAGCTGATCCCGGCATCCGTCCAGGGGGCGCTCGACGCCGCCGAGGAAGCCGTGGACCTGCTGCTGGACTCGGGCCGTGCCCCGGGCGACGTGCTGGTGATCACCACCGGCGAGCCGCATCCGTGGGCCACCCACGAACTCTCCTTCGGTGAGGCCTCCTACTGGGCCCTGCACGCCGCCGCCGACGACGTCTTCTACGCGGACGCCGCGGTCGCGGACCGTGCCGGAGCGCGCCCCGTCGTCGTGGTCGCCGTCAACGGAGGGGCCGAGCCGGAGACCGCGTCGGCCCTGGCCGTGGCGCACACCAAGGCCACCACTCTGCTGATCGTCTGCGGCGACCCGCAGCGGATCAACTCGGTGAGGGGTACGGGCGTCTGAGGCGACGTCATGGCGCCCGTCCGTACGGGCGCCATGTGGCCGTCGTTCCGCCGCGCGGGTAGCGGCGTTGACGCGGTCCCCGCGGCAGAGCGCGCAGCTCGCGGGACCGCGCGAGGCCGCGCCCGCCGAAGGAGCCCTGGCTCCCAGGCGGGTCCTCAGCGCGCTGCGGCGCGGCGCAGGACGTCGGACGCGGCACCGCCGGTGCGCGGTATTCGCGGCGGCGCCTCGGCCGTGGCGAACGGTTCCGGCGCGGAGCCGGCGCTGGGCCGACGCCCGCCGCGGCCCTCGCCGAGCACCTGCCAGCCGTCACGGGTCAGCGTGATGTACGCCCCGCAGCGCAGCCCGTGCAGCGTGCAGGCGTCCCGCAGCCCCCACATCCACGCGCCGTCCTCCTCCGTCCAACGGGCGTCGCCGTCACGGCAGTAGAGCAGGACGGCGGTACGCACCGGTGTGCGGCGCCGCAGGTCGTGCGGGATGACCCGGCGCAGCTGGGACAGCAGCGAGTTGCGGAACATCCAGCCGTCGGCCGGGGCGGGGCGGCGGGTGAACGAAGCGCTCGCCCGCACCCGCTCGTCCTGGTCGAGTACGGCGACGATCGCGGTCGCCGGCCCCGGGTGATGCCGGGCGTGCAGCCCGCTGACGACCTCACGCGGGTTGCGCAGCAGCGGGATTCCCGCGGCAGCCCACTCCGCGGGTTCGAGCAGACGAGTGGCGGAAGCGGCGGGTGTGGACAGCGATGCCGCCGAGGACGGAGCGAATCCGAAGGTCACGGTCCTCCCTTCGGCTACACCCGGACTACGGGCGGGGGCGGATTCAGGGGAGCGCGCACGCAGCGGAGCCCAACCTGGGCGGCGGACGAGCCGTGCGGGTGCGGACCTCAATTCTTCCTGTCGAACCAGGATGCGGCAACGAGCAATCGTGCGAGCCGACCGTTATCGGATGATTGGGTGTTTATATCCCTGCCCGGTGTGCCGCGGGGCACATGTGCGGCGCTCGATCACGCCGTGTCCGTACGTGACGTGCGGGTCCGGTGACCAGTGGCCGGTTTCGAGGACGCCGGGGCGCCCCCACGAGGTGAATGCAGGGGTGAGGTGGCCGACTGTCGTAGCCATCGGGTTGCATGGGGGCATGGACACCCTGGAGCTGCGCACCGAAGCCGACGCCATCCTCGCCGAGCTCGTCGGCGACCCCGAAGGCTCGGCGCGGTTGCGGGAGGACCAGTGGCAGGCCGTGGCGGCCCTGGTGGAGGAACGCCGGCGCGCCCTGGTGGTGCAGCGCACCGGCTGGGGCAAGTCGGCGGTCTACTTCGTCGCCACCGTTCTGCTGCGACGGCGTGGCTCCGGCCCCACGGTGATCGTCTCGCCGCTGCTGGCGCTGATGCGCAACCAGGTCGAGTCGGCGGCGCGGGCCGGCATCCGGGCGCGCACCATCAACTCGGCCAACCCCGAGGAGTGGGACACGATCTACGAGGAGGTCGAGCACGGCGAGACCGATGTTCTCCTCGTCAGCCCTGAACGCCTCAATTCCGTGGACTTCCGCGAGCAGGTGTTGCCCAAGCTCGCGGCCACGACCGGTCTGCTGGTGGTCGACGAGGCGCACTGCATCTCCGACTGGGGACATGACTTCCGCCCCGACTACCGCCGGCTGCGGGCCATGCTCGCCGACCTCGCCCCCGGTGTGCCGGTGCTGGCCACCACCGCGACCGCCAACGCGCGCGTCACCGCGGACGTGGCCGAGCAACTGGGCACCGGCGCCGGCGAGGCCCTGGTCCTGCGCGGTCCGCTGGAGCGGGAGAGCCTGCGGCTGGGCGTGGTCCGGCTGCCGGACGCCGCGCACCGCCTGGCCTGGCTCGCCGAGCACATGGACGAGCTGCCGGGCTCCGGGATCATCTACACACTGACCGTCGCGGCGGCCGAGGAGGCCACCGCCCACCTGCGACAGCACGGCTTCCAGGTGGCCTCGTACACCGGGCGCACGGAGAACGCCGACCGGCTGCAGGCCGAGGCCGACCTGCTGGGCAACCGGGTCAAGGCGCTGGTCGCGACCTCGGCGCTGGGGATGGGCTTCGACAAGCCGGACCTGGGCTTCGTGCTCCATCTGGGCTCCCCGTCCTCGCCGATCGCCTACTACCAGCAGGTCGGCCGGGCGGGCCGGGGCGTGGCCCACGCCGATGTGCTGCTGCTGCCGGGCAAGGAGGACGAGGCCATCTGGCGCTACTTCGCCGACACCGCCTTCCCGCCCGAGGCGCAGGTCCGGCAGACCCTCTCGGCCCTGGCCGACGCGGGACGGCCCCTGTCCGTGCCGGCCCTGGAGGCCCAGGTCGACCTCCGGCGCACCCGCCTGGAGACCATGCTCAAGGTGCTCGACGTGGACGGCGCGGTCAAGCGGGTCAAGGGCGGCTGGATCTCCACCGGCGAACCGTGGGTCTACGACGCCGAGCGGTACGCCTGGGTCGCCCGGCAGCGGGCCGCCGAGCAGCAGGCCATGCGCGACTACGTGAGCACGGACCGGTGCCGGATGGAGTTCCTGCGACGGCAGCTGGACGACGAAGGAGCGGTCCCGTGCGGCCGCTGCGACAACTGTGTGGGGCCCTGGGCCGATCCCTCCGTCTCGGCCGAGACCCTGACGGCGGCGGCGAAGGAGCTGGACCGCCCAGGGGTGGAGGTCGAGCCGCGCCGGATGTGGCCGACGGGGATGCCGGCCCTGGGCATCGAGCTCAAGGGGCGCATCCCGGCAGGAGAACAGTGCTCCACCGGGCGCGCTCTGGGCCGGCTCTCGGACATCGGCTGGGGCAACCGGCTGCGCCCGCTGCTGGCCGAGAACGCGCCCGACGGGCCGGTCCCCGACGACGTCCTGCGGGCCGCGGTGGAGGTCCTCGCCGACTGGGCACGTTCTCCGGGCGGCTGGTCGACGAAGGGCCCGGACGCCTCCGCCCGGCCGGTGGGAGTCGTCGCCGTGCCGTCCCTCACCCGTCCGCAACTGGTCGGTTCCCTCGCCCAGGGCATCGCGACCGTCGGCCGCCTGCCCCTCCTCGGCACCCTGACGTACACCGTGCCGGACGGCGCCCACGCGGCACGCCGCAGCAACTCCGCCCAACGTCTGAAGACGCTGGCCGGTGCCTTCGCCGTCTCCGAGGAGCTGGCGGGTGCCCTGGCACACGCGCCGGGTCCCGTCCTGTTGGTGGACGACTACACGGACTCCGGCTGGACCCTCGCGGTCGCCGCCCGCCTGCTCCGCAGGGCGGGCGGCGCACAGGTCCTTCCTCTGGTCCTCGCCGCGGCAGGCTGAGCGTCCGTCGCCGGGCCGGGCCGATCCGGCCCGCGGGACTCTCGCGCCGATGCCGGCCGAGGAGTTCGTCCCCGGGTTCGGCGTCGGCACCTCGCGTGCCCGCGGGGGCATCGGCCTGCTCGACAGCGGCGACACGGAGAGCGCCGGGAAACTGCTCGGTCACCCCTCGCCTCTGCGGCGGGGAGACTCTCATGATGGCCCGACAATCGGACTGCAGAGGGATGGGAAGTGCAGGTCACATGGGATGCATGACGTGTCCCTGAGGGGAGTTGTCCACAGGGCGAGCGGAATTTCCTGATCCGAGCGATCGTCCTCCCATGACGAACAGCCATGAAACGAACGGATCCTCCGAAAACGGTGACATCGCCGGTCGGGAGCGGGACGAGCACGCCGGCCTTCCGGGAGGCGACGACATCACCCTCGGCGCCGGGGCCCCGGCGCCGAGGACACACAGGAACCCGGGCACGCACCAGAACGACAGCACACACAGGAACGCGGGGACGCGTGCTGGGCGCCCGCAGGACATCGCCTGCACCGCCTACGGCAGCCACGGCGGCGAACAGCAGGTCACGCTGCGCACGCCCGCCGAACTCGCCGACGCCCTGCCCTATCTGCTCGGCTACCACCCCGAGGACAGCATCGTCCTGGTCGCCCTGTACGACAAGGACGGACGGGGCAGGTTCGGCGGCCGGGCCAGGCTCGGCATCCCCGCGAACCGGGACGACTGGCCCGCTGCCGCCCGCCAGCTGGCCCAAGGGCTGGTCACGGGCAGCGAGCGCCGAGGCGCCAAGCCCGAGCAGATGGTCGTCTTCCTCTGCCAGGAACCGGGGGAACACGAGCCAGGACAACAGGTCAAGGAGCGGCTGGGCCCGCTCGCTCACGCGCTGCGCCTGGAGTGCGGTGCCCTCGACGTTCCTGTGGTGGAGGCTCTGTGCCTCTCGGGCGGCCGCTTCTGGTCGTACTGCTGCGACGACGAGGGGTGCTGTCCCGAGGCGGGGACGCCGATGGGCCTGCCGGGCACCTCGGTGCTGGCCGCCGCCGCGACCTACGCCGGACTTCAGGTCCGGGGCACGCTGCGTGAACTGCGGGCGAGGTTCCTCCCGTGGGAGAACGCCGCCGCCCTCGAACAGGAAACCGCCCTGGACACCGCCCACCGGACGCTGATCCCCAAGATCCTCGACGCGGTGGGACGGACCGAGGTCGCCCGGCAGACACTGGAACTGGCCGAGCGCGTCATGGGCAGACTGGCCTGCGCCCCGCCCGTGTCCGGCATGCTCCCGGCGGACCTGCGGGACGACGAAGTGCTCCGGTACGACGAGGCCGCCACGCTGATCCTCGGCCTGCAGGACCGCACGACCCGGGACCGGGCGGCGGAGTGGATGGAGGGCGAGGAGGCCGGCCCCGCACTCCGCCTGTGGCGGGCACTGGCCCGCCGCTGCGTCGGATCGTACGGCGAACACGCCGCGGCTCCCCTGACGCTCGCCGGCTGGGTCGCCTGGTCCATCGGCGACGAGCTGGAGGCCAGGGAGGCACTCGCCATGGCCCTGGGCGCCGATCCCGACTATCTCTTCGCCCGCCTGCTGCACCAGGCCTGCAACGAGGGCCTCGACCCGGAATCGATCCGACGCTGCCTGCGCGCGGAACACGATGGTCACGGGAAGGCGGACGGCGAGGGCCCGGTCACCGGTGTGGCCGGCGGAGCGGGCAACGAGGACCCGGACAGCGAAGATCCGGGAGACGGGGGGCCCGGTGACATGGAGTCCGGTGCGGCGGGGGAGCCCACACCCTTCGGGTCCGGGGCTGCCGCGGAGCGGGAGGCGCCCGCGCGCCGCCGCGACCATGTCCCCGGTGCCGACGGCGGTTCCCCGCGCCGGGGGCGGGCGGACGGCAGCCGCCCGAACGTGCGGATTCCACATCCCCGTACGGCGCTGGGCGGCACGCGCCCGGACGGTGTGCGTCCCGGCATCGAAGGGCCGGATGCCGTACGCCGTCGTCGGGCTGCCCCGCGTCGGGGACGTACGCAGATCCGGAGCCGGGGCAGCGCCGGGGAGGAATGACCGGGCGGGAGGGGAGGCGGCCGTCGGCTGGGCGGAGGGAGCGGCGACGGCCGGGGTGCCGCCCTCTCCGGGGTCCGCCCCGCAAGTGGGCTGACCGTCGCCGACCGACGGCAAGGAGACGGAAGGGGGCGGAGGGGCCAAGGGGAGAGAACCGGTGAGGAAGAGCACCGCAGCGGTCCCGCGTCGCGGGACGCTCCCGCCCTCCGGGATCCCGTGGCGGGAGCAGTACCGGACCGAAGCCGATCAGCCGTCGATGCCGTCGGCGAAGGGAGTGTTTATCGTCAGGCAGACGACTATGATCGCCGCATGTCCTACGACCCGTCAGCCTTTCCGCCCTTTGCCGTCACCGTGGACCTGGTCGTGCTGACTGTGCGCCGCCACGCCCTGTGTGCGCTGGCGGTACGCAGGGGCGAACCGCCGTTTCAGGGACGCTGGGCGCTTCCCGGCGGATTCGTCCGGACCGACGAGGACCTGGCGCAGGCGGCGGCACGTGAACTGGCGGAGGAAACCGGACTGCGCGTACACGACCCCGCCGTCCCCGCCCAGGCCGGCGGCGCGCACCTGGAACAGCTCGCCACCTACGGCGACCCCAAGCGCGACCCCCGGATGCGGGTCGTCAGCGTCGCGCACCTCGCCCTCGCCCCCGACCTGCCCGCACCCCGGGCGGGCGGCGACGCCAGCAACGCACGCTGGGCTCAGGTCGGGGAACTGCTGCAACAGGACGGCTACGGCAGGGACGGCGAGACGGCGGCGCCACTCGCCTTCGACCACGCGCAGATCCTGGCGGACGGGGTGGAGCGGGCCCGCTCAAAGATCGAGTACTCGTCGCTGGCCACGGCCTTCTGCCCGCCCGAGTTCACCGTCGGCGAGCTGCGCCGTGTCTACGAGGCCGTGTGGGGTGTGGCCTTGGACCCGCGCAACTTCCACCGCAAGGTGACGGGTACGCCGGGTTTTCTCGTGCCGACCGGTGGCACGACCACCCGTCAGGGCGGCCGTCCCGCCCAGCTCTTCCGGGCCGGCGGAGCCACCCTGCTCAATCCGCCGATGCTGCGCCCCGAGGTGTGACCGCACCGGCCTGAGCGGCCTGAGCGGCCCGGGAGGGGAGAGCGGGTGGTGACGCGGAGGCGGCGGCAGGGGCATCCGGCCCTGGGTGCGGGTGCGGGTGCGGGTGCGGGTCGCGGATGCGGGTCGCGGATGCGGGTCCCGTGCGGCTGAATTCCCCGTGGCCGGCAGGCCTTGCGGTGCCCGAAAAACCCGATATGGCGCGCTATCTTGCTTCGGGTGATCCAGGCCATCGGACTGACCAGCAACCCGCGCAAAGAGCTTCCGCCCGCCGTCGACGACGTGTCCTTCGACGCGCACGCAGGTCGCGTCACGATGCTGCTCGGAGCACCGGGCGCGGGCAAGACGACGGCACTCAGACTCATGCTCGAACTCCAACCGGGCCGTGGCATCACCTACTTCAGAGGCCGTCCACTGCACCGCGTCGGCCATCCGTCCCGCGAAGTCGGCGTACTGCTGGGCGAGGTGCCCGGCCACCCCGCACGCACCGTGCGCGGACACATCCGCATGCTGTGTGCCGCGGCGGGAGTTCCGGTGCGTCGCGGGGACGAAGTCCTGGAAGCCGTGGGGCTCGTGAGCCTGCGGGAGGAACGCCTCGGCACCCTTTCGCGGGGCATGGACCGACGCCTCGGGCTCGCCTGCGCACTGCTGGCGGACCCGCACACCCTGGTGCTCGACGAGCCCGCGCACGGGCTGTCCGCCGGCGAGAGCCGCTGGCTGCACGGCATGCTCCGGGCCTACGCGGCCCAGGGCGGCACCGTTCTGAGCACAACGGCCGACCCCAAGGAGGCGGCGCGCACCGCGGACCGGGTGGTCACCCTCGACCAGGGCCGGCTCGTGGCCGATCAGCCGGCCGCGGACTTCTCGCGCACCCGGCTGCGCCCCCGCGTCGCCGTCCGTACCCCGCATGCCGCCCGGCTCTCCGCGCTGCTCACCAAGGAAGCGCGTACCGCCCGGCGTTCCGTGGAGGTGGCCGAGGACGGCGGCAACCGCATCTCCGTTTACGGCAGTACCTGCGCGGACGTCGGCGAAATCGCCTTCCGGCACGGCATTGTCGTTCATCAACTCGCCGACGAAATCGGGGACATGGGGCCAGGAGCGGGTGCCTCGTCCCCGGCTGGGAAGCCGGTTGCCTCGGACGGTGAAACGCCGTCCGCCGCGTCGCCGGCCGCCGCCCTCGACGCCGGACCTCCCGGTGGCTCCGCCGACTCCGCGCCCGCCGACTCCCCGTCCTCCGGCCTCCGTGCCGGAGGTGAGGTCCGGGTGCTGGAGTCCGGATCCACGGCGGGACTGCCGCCTCCCATCTCCGTTCGCCCCGCCCCTCGTCCCCTCCGCCCGCTGCGCTACGAGATCCGCCGGGTCACCGGCGTCAGGACCGGGTTTCTCGTCGGGGCGGCCGTGCTCGTGATGTCCGCGCTCACCGCCGTACTGCTGGCCCGGATCGGGCACACCCCGCAGCCGCGCCTGCTGGCCGCGTGGCCCGGGGAGCTGCCCCTGCCGCCCGCGGCGCTCGGGGCGGGGCTGCTCGGGGCGCTGGCCTTCGGCGACGAGTTCCGCCACCCCGCCCTGGCGGCGGACCGGGGTCGCGTGCCCCGGCGGCTGGGGCTGCTGACCGCCAAACTGCTCGTCGCCTCGGCCTCCGCCCTCGTGCTGGCCGTCCTGACGATCGGGTGCGATGCCGAGCTGCTCTACCTCGTCTACGGGCGGGAGCTCGTCGAGATCCCCGCCGACTGGTTGTCGCTCGGCGCGAGTTGGCTCGGGCTCGTGATCGGGTGCGCGTGGGCGGGCGTGCTGGCCGCGGGGGTCTTCCGGTCCACCACTGCCGGTCTCGCCGCGGTCGTCGCCGTACCCCTTCTCGTCGTCCCCCTCATGCACGGGCTGGTGGAGAGGCTGTCGGTGTGGACCGCGGCCGGGGCATCCCTGCGGATGCGTGAGGTGTCCCTGCGTCACTGGCCCTTCGGGGGCGAAGGGTATCTGGAGGGGGCGCTGCGGATGATCGCTCAACCGGTGGGCGGCGCAATGGCGTTGTCCCTCGCGGTGCTGCTCTGCGCGTATCTGCTCGCCTCTTTGCGGAACAGGGCCCGATGACGACCGACCGTGCCCCGATCGATCCGTCCGTGCCTGCAACTCCCCGGAGGCAGCCCGCTTCTTTCCGATAAGGCGTCAATTGCGACGGGGTGAGCGATCACCCTTTCGTGTGCTTTTCACCAAACTCCTCAAGGGAGTTGGGAGGCACGCCGAAAAAGGATGCGTGAGTACCCTTGCGCACACCATGATGACCACCGCCCGCTCCGCAGACTCCGGCCTCACGGGCCCGGGCGAACTCGACCGCTACCCCTACACCGACGCGCCTGTCGGCGGCCGTGTCGGGGCCCCCGTCTGGGACACCGATCCCGAGCTGGGCCGTGCGGGCCGCCGCAGCGCGGGCAGCCGCGGCCGCGGGCTGCACGGCCAACTCGTCCAGCAGCTGGGCCAGATGATCGTTTCGGGGGATCTGGGCGCCGACCGCCCTCTGGTTCCCGAGGAGATCGGCCAGCGCTTCGAGGTCTCCCGCACCGTCGTCCGTGAGTCGCTCCGTGTCCTGGAGGCCAAGGGCCTGGTCAGTGCCCGGCCCAATGTCGGTACACGGGTGCGCCCGGTCAGCGACTGGAACCTTCTCGATCCGGACATCATCGAGTGGCGGGCCTTCGGGCCGCAGCGCGACGACCAGCGGCGTGAGCTCAGCGAGCTGCGCTGGACGATGGAGCCGCTGGCCGCCCGGCTCGCCGCCGGGCACGGGCGCGAGGACGTCCAGCAGCGCCTGTCCGACATGGTGGAGATCATGGGCCATGCCATGGGGCAGGGGGACGCGCTGACCTTCGCCCGCGCCGACTCCGAGTTCCATTCGCTGCTGATCCAGGTCGCCGGCAACCGCATGCTGGAGCACCTCTCCGGGATCGTGTCCGCCGCGCTGCAGGTCTCGGGCGGACCGGTCACGGGCTGTGAGCGGCCGAACGAGGCCTCGCTCGTGCACCACGGCCGGATCGTCGACGCGCTCGCCGGCGGCGACGGCGCGGCGGCCGAGACGGCCATGCGTCAGCTGCTGACGGTCCACCCCGAGGTCGAGCGAGTGGTGCCCGCCCCGCGCGAGCGCTGACCGCCTTCCGAGGGCGGCCCGGCCCGGTCTGCCACCCCCTCCCGTGGCGCCGCCCGGCCGGTGGGCCGCCCGCTGTAGGACCCCGCGGGATCACCTTCGATCCGCGGGGTCCTACAGTGATGAAGGGGCCGTAAGGTCCGGCACGGTGCCGTTGTCACCCCTGAGTGACCGTCTTTGTCCCGATCTGGTCGATTCTGGACACTTACGGGGTGTGACTCGGGCCACGCGGATTGGGCGTAACGCTCCTGGAAAGAACGCGATGACCTAAGAGGTGACAGTCGCGGAGGGAATACGGACGCCGTTCACGGCGCTGTTGCATCTCCCCGGCCCCCGCCCGCATCGTCGGCCCATCCCCAAGCCGGCGGTCGGCTCCTGTCCGTCGTGGACGGGGCCGGAAGCCGTTTTTCAACGTCCCGAGAGGTTGTTCGTGTCGGCCAGCACATCCCGTACGCTCCCGCCGGAGATCGCCGAATCCGTCTCTGTCATGGCGCTCATCGAGCGGGGAAAGGCTGAGGGGCAGATCGCCGGCGATGACGTGCGTCGGGCCTTCGAAGCTGACCAGATTCCGGCCACTCAGTGGAAGAACGTACTGCGCAGCCTCAACCAGATCCTCGAGGAAGAGGGTGTGACGCTGATGGTCAGTGCCGCGGAGCCCAAGCGCACCCGAAAGAGCGTCGCAGCGAAGAGTCCCGCCAAGCGCACGGCGACCAGAACGGTCGCGGCGAAGGCGACGACCACCCGGAAGGCGGGTGCCACCGCCACACCGGCCGCGCCCGCCACGGACGCCGTCGCCGAGGAGGAGGCACCCGCCAAGAAGGCGGCTGCCAAGAAGACCACCGCGAAGAAGGCGACCGCCAAGAAGACGGCGGTGAAGAAGACGGCCGCCAAGAAGACCACGGCCAAGAAGGACGACGCCGAGGCGACCGACGAGGAGGCCGTCGAGGAGACCAAGGCGACGGACGAGCCGGAGGGCACGGAGAACGCCGGTTTCGTCCTCTCCGACGAGGACGAGGACGACGCGCCCGCCCAGCAGGTCGCCGCGGCCGGTGCCACCGCCGACCCGGTGAAGGACTACCTCAAGCAGATCGGCAAGGTCCCGCTGCTCAACGCCGAGCAGGAGGTCGAGCTCGCCAAGCGCATCGAGGCCGGTCTGTTCGCCGAGGACAAGCTGGCCAACGCCGACAAGCTCGCACCGAAGCTCAAGCGCGAGCTGGAGATCATCGCCGAGGACGGCCGCCGGGCCAAGAACCACCTGCTGGAGGCCAACCTCCGTCTGGTGGTCTCCCTGGCCAAGCGCTACACCGGCCGCGGCATGCTCTTCCTGGACCTCATCCAGGAGGGCAACCTCGGTCTGATCCGCGCGGTGGAGAAGTTCGACTACACCAAGGGCTACAAGTTCTCCACCTACGCCACCTGGTGGATCCGTCAGGCGATCACCCGCGCGATGGCCGACCAGGCCCGCACCATCCGCATCCCGGTGCACATGGTCGAGGTCATCAACAAGCTCGCGCGTGTGCAGCGCCAGATGCTCCAGGACCTGGGCCGCGAGCCCACCCCGGAGGAACTGGCCAAGGAACTCGACATGACCCCGGAGAAGGTCATCGAGGTCCAGAAGTACGGTCGCGAGCCCATCTCCCTGCACACCCCGCTGGGCGAGGACGGCGACAGTGAGTTCGGTGACCTCATCGAGGACTCCGAGGCCGTCGTCCCGGCGGACGCGGTCAGCTTCACGCTTCTGCAGGAGCAGCTGCACTCCGTCCTGGACACCCTGTCCGAGCGCGAGGCGGGCGTCGTCTCCATGCGCTTCGGTCTCACCGACGGTCAGCCGAAGACCCTCGACGAGATCGGCAAGGTGTACGGCGTCACGCGCGAGCGCATCCGCCAGATCGAGTCCAAGACCATGTCGAAGCTGCGCCACCCGTCACGCTCCCAGGTCCTGCGCGACTACCTCGACTAGGACAGCGAGCACGACGGCCCGCAAGGCCGAACCCAGGCCCGGTCCCGTTCGCGGGGCCGGGCCTGGGGCCTGTCCGGCATGATCCGTCGGACAGGCCCCGGGCGCTGCTCCGCGGGTGCGGGGCGGGACGGGGTGGATCACTCTGGGTGTCCCATCAATGTCCCAGTGTGAGGAGAGCGCATGCGTCGTCGCCTAGCCCGGGTCCTGGCCCGGCCACTGGCCCTCGCCGCCGCCGCGACCGCGATACCCCTGGCAGCGGCCGCTCCGGCGGCCGCGGACCGCATCGTTGTCGGTGGGTTCCCGGTCGATGCGGCCCAGAGCCCGTGGACCGTGGCGCTGTCCAGCCGTGACCGGTTCGGGGGTACCCGGGCGGGACAGTTCTGCGGGGGTGTGGCCGTCGGCCGGACCACCGTGCTCACCGCCGCACACTGCATGGACAAGGAGGTCCTGGGGGCGCCACCGGACCGGGTGCCCGACCTCAGAGTGATCTCGGGCCGTACGGACCTGCTCTCGGAGCAGGGAGAGGAGATAGCGGTACGCGAGACCTGGGTGAACCCGGGCTACGACCCGGTCGGCAACTCCGGCGACTTCGCCGTGCTCACCCTGGCCGCACCGCTGCCCTCCGGCTCGATGATCGGCATGGCCGGCGCGGGTGATCCCGGGTACCGGGCCGACACCCCCGCGACCGTCTACGGCTGGGGGGACACCACGGGCTCCGGGACCTACGCCGGCAGCCTGCACGCGGCACGGGTGCGTGTGCTGCGCGACACCGTGTGCGAGGCCGCGTACCCGGGCGGGGCCGAGGGCGCGTACCGCGCCGGGACGATGCTGTGCGCCGGTGAGCAGACCGGCGGGCCGGACGCCTGTCAGGGGGACAGCGGCGGACCGCTGGTGGCCGAGGGGAGGCTGATCGGCCTGGTGTCCTGGGGCAGCGGATGCGGCTGGGCGGACACTCCCGGGGTCTACACGCGTGTGTCCGAGATAGTGCGGACGCTCGACGGAACTCCGGCCCGCCGGGCCGGAAGGGTGGCCGACGGCGCCTGACGGGCCCTGCGCGGGCCTCCCGGCTCCTTCCGGGCGACTTCCGAACGCCTGGAGCTCCCAGGGGAGCGAGAACGCGCGAGGAACGAGAACCAACGCGCGAGGAACGAACGCACGAGAAAGAGGCGGCTGTCTCCGCAGCGGAGGCAGCCGCCTCTCTCGCCGGCCTGTGCCGGGCGGGCTCGTCGTCGTGCGCGAGGTGTCAGAGAGTCACCGTGTCAGTGCTCTTCCTCGATGGCAGGGGCCGACGGGGAGGTCAGCCGCTCGCTCTCGTCCTGTATCTCAGCGGCGATCTTCTTGAGTTCCGGCTCGAACTTGCGGCCGTGGTGGGCGCAGAAGAGCAGTTCTCCACCGCTCAGCAGGACGACGCGCAGGTATGCCTGGGCGCCGCAGCGGTCGCAGCGATCGGCGGCCGTCAGTGGGCTCGCGGGGGTCAGAACAGTAGTCACGTCGCCTCTTCTCTAGCTCGACGAGCTGTCGTACCAGGGTCAACATCCAACCAGCCCCAAAACGTTCCCGCTCGTGGCTTCTCTTCGAAAAAATCTTTCCGAAGTGGCTGGGTGTTGCCGGTTGGCGGCGAATGTGCCGTATCGCGTGTCTCTGTGTCGTACGGATTCGCGTGGTATCGGTGGTCGGCCCTCCCGGCTGGGTTGCCGGTTGTT
Source organism: Streptomyces sp. NPDC058632 (assembly GCF_042717095.1). Lineage (NCBI taxonomy): Bacteria > Bacillati > Actinomycetota > Actinomycetes > Kitasatosporales > Streptomycetaceae > Streptomyces > Streptomyces sp. NPDC058632. The sequence continues at coordinate 20,448 of NZ_JBHXQZ010000035.1, forward strand.
CTTGAGGACGTGCCCGGAGCCTAAATGGTTCATGCCTGGAAGGGAACGTGATGTGTGCTTCACTCCATCGAATGATCGAACAGGTATACGACTCTCGACTAGTCTAGGTTTCAGACGAGGGTGGCGTGACAACGGCTCTACCAGGCCTCGGTACCCTCTCACCGGTGACAAGTGACGCGCCCTTACCCATGAGGGCCCCATCTGAAATTCAGCGAGGAGCGAACCGCGTGACCGCCGAGACGTCCGTGCCGTCCACAGCGTTGCTGGCAGGAGCAGACCGGGACGGGTCCAACTACACCGCGCGGCACCTGCTCGTCCTCGAGGGGCTCGAGGCCGTGCGGAAGCGCCCCGGGATGTACATCGGATCCACCGACAGCCGCGGTCTGATGCACTGCCTCTGGGAGATCATCGACAACTCGGTGGACGAGGCCCTCGGGGGCCACTGCGACCACATCGATGTGATCCTCCACGACGACGGTTCGGTGGAGGTCCGGGACAACGGCCGGGGCATCCCGGTCGACGTGGAGCCCAAGACCGGCCTCTCCGGTGTCGAGGTCGTCATGACCAAGCTGCACGCCGGCGGCAAGTTCGGCGGCGGTTCGTACGCCGCGTCCGGCGGCCTGCACGGCGTCGGCGCGTCCGTGGTCAACGCGCTCTCCGCGCGACTGGACGTCGAGGTGGACCGCAGTGGGCACACCCACGCGATCAGCTTTCGCCGCGGTGTCCCCGGCGCCTTCGCCGCCCTGGGCGCGGACGCGAAGTTCGAGGCCGGGAGCGGGCTGCGCAGGACGAAGAAGATCCCGAAGACCCGCAGCGGCACGCGCGTGCGCTACTGGGCCGACCGCCAGATCTTCCTCAAGGACGCCAAGCTGGCTCTGGAGACCCTGCACCAGCGCGCCCGCCAGACCGCGTTCCTGGTGCCCGGCCTGACCATCGTCGTCCGTGACGAGCTCGGGCTCGGCGACGGCGGCAGCAAGGGCGAGGAGTCCTTCCGTTTCGACGGCGGAATCAGCGAGTTCTGCGAGTTCCTGGCCACTGACAAGGCCGTCTGCGACACCCTCCGCTTCACCGGGCAGGGCACCTTCAAGGAGACGGTCCCGGTCCTGGACGAGCACGGTCAGATGACCCCCACCGAGGTGACCCGCGAGCTCGGCGTCGACGTCGCGATGCGCTGGGGGACCGGCTACGACACGACCCTCCGGTCGTTCGTCAACATCATCGCCACCCCCAAGGGGGGCACCCATGTCGCCGGCTTCGAGCAGGCCGTCGCCAAGACGGTGAACGAGGTGCTGCGCACGAAGAAGATGCTTCGCGTGGCCGAGGACGACGTCGTCAAGGACGACACCCTGGAGGGCCTCACGGCGGTTGTCACCGTCCGCCTGGCCGAGCCGCAGTTCGAGGGGCAGACCAAGGAGGTGCTCGGCACCTCGGCGGCCCGCCGCATCGTGAACACCGTGATCTCCCGTGAGCTCAAGGCATTCCTGACCTCCACCAAGCGCGACGACGCCCAGCAGGCCCGTGTGGTCCTGGAGAAGGCGGTCGCCGCGGCCCGTACGCGCATCGCCGCCCGGCAGCACAAGGATGCCCAGCGCCGCAAGACGGCCCTGGAGTCCTCCTCGCTGCCGGCCAAGCTGGCCGACTGCCGCAGTGACGACGTCGAGCGCAGCGAGCTGTTCATCGTCGAGGGGGACTCGGCCCTCGGCACGGCGAAGCTCGCCCGGAACTCCGAGTTCCAGGCGCTGCTGCCGATCCGGGGCAAGATCCTCAACGTTCAGAAGTCGTCCGTGACGGACATGCTGAAGAACGCGGAGTGCGGGGCGATCATCCAGGTCATAGGAGCTGGATCCGGACGGACATTCGATATCGACACGGCGCGCTACGGCAAGATCATCATGATGACCGACGCCGATGTGGACGGTTCCCACATCCGCACCCTGCTCCTGACGCTGTTCCACCGCTACATGCGGCCCATGGTCGAGTCCGGCCGGGTGTTCGCCGCGGTGCCGCCGCTGCACCGCATCGAGCTCGTCCAGCCCAAGAAGGGCCAGGACAAGTACGTGTACACGTACTCGGACCGTGAGCTGCGCGACAAGCTGATGGACTTCGAGACCAGGAACATCCGCTACAAGGACTCGATCCAGCGCTACAAGGGCCTCGGTGAGATGGACGCCGACCAGCTGGCCGAGACGACCATGGACCCGCGCCACCGCACCCTGCGCCGGATCAACCTCACCGACCTGGAGGCCGCCGAGCAGGTCTTCGATCTGCTCATGGGCAACGACGTCGCTCCGCGCAAGGAGTTCATCTCCAGCTCGGCGGCGACACTGGACCGGTCGCGCATCGACGCGTAGAGGGCCTGCGGTCACCTGATGGGGTGAAGCAGAACGGGAAGAGGAGTCGGGGATCTTTCCGTTCTGTCCATCCTTGGGCATGCGCCAAAGAAATGACCGCTCCCTGCCGGGCGGAGGCGGTCCCGAGAGACCCGCCGGACATGCCGAAAGACGCTCCGTGGCTCTCGGGGAACGCTCCACCGGGCAGTCCGGCGGCGGCCATGTCCCGCCCCACGGCGAACCGTCCGGCGACGTGAGCTACGACGACCCCTGGTACGACGCCCTCGCCTCGGGCTGGGGCGAGGGCGCCGGCACCGGAGCGCCCGCGGCGGTCCAGGCGCTGCCCGCGACGGCGCAGGCAGCGGTCGTACCGGACACGCGCGGGCGGGAAGGCGCCGTGGCGGCGGCCGACGTGTACCTCCAGGTCCAGCGCAGCGCCGCGTTCCAGGAAGTACGCAGCCGCTACCGGAGGTTCGTGGTCCCGGCCGTCATCGCCTTCTGCCTCTGGTACGTGGCGTACGTCGTGACCGCCACCACCGTGCCGGGGCTGATGGCCCGGCCGGTGGCCGGTGCCGTGAACGTGGGGATGCTCGCCGGGCTCGGCCAGTTCCTGACCACGTTCCTGCTCACCTGGGCCTACACGCGGCACGCGCGGCTGCGCAGGGATCGGGCCGCGCTGGAACTGCGCTGGGACACGCAGGAGTTGGCGCGCGGCCGGGGCGGTGCCTCATGACGGGTGATCACCAAACTCTGGCACTACTGCTGTTCAGCGCGTTCGTCGCGGTCACCCTGGGGATCACCACCTGGGTGAGCCGCAGGCGGCAGGGATCGGCAGAGGAGTTCTACGCCGGCGGCCGGCTCTTCTCGCCGATGGAGAATGGTTTTGCCATCGCGGGCGACTACATGTCCGCCGCCTCCTTCCTCGGCATCTCCGGACTGATCGCCCTCTTCGGCTACGACGGGATGCTGTACTCGGTGGGCTTCCTGGTGGCCTGGCTCGTGGTGCTGCTCCTGGTCGCGGAACTGGTGCGCAACTGCGGCCGGTTCACCCTCGCCGACGTGGTGGCGGCCCGGATGAGGGAACGGCCCGTGCGCATCGCCGCGGGAACGTCGTCGGTCACCGTGTCCGTTCTGTACCTGGTGGCGCAGATGGTGGGCGCGGGCAGCCTGGTCGCGCTGCTGCTCGGCGGCCGGAGCGAGGCGGCGCAGGCCTGGACCGTCGTCGGCGTCGGGGCGCTCATGGTGATCTACGTGTCGATGGGAGGGATGAGGGCCACCACCTGGATCCAGATCGTCAAGGCGGTCCTGCTGCTCGGCGGTACCATCGCGCTGACCGTCCTCGTTCTGCTGCGGTTCCACGGCGACTTCAACCGGGTGCTGCTCACGGCGGCCGAGCGCAGCGGTCACGGGGAGGCGTTCCTGGCTCCCGGGCTCGCCTACGGCGGGGACTGGACCTCCCGGTTCGACTTCATGAGCCTGGGACTCGCGCTGGTGCTGGGCACGGCCGGACTGCCGCACATCCTGTCCCGCTTCTACACCGTCCCGACCGCGCGGGCGGCCCGGCGCTCGGTCGTCTGGTCGATCGGGCTCATCGGCGGCTTCTACCTGATGACGATCGTGCTCGGCTTCGGTGCCGCCGCCATCATCGGACCGGATGCCGTGCGCGGGTCCAACGCGGCCGGGAACACGGCGGTTCCGCTGCTGGCGCTGGACCTCGGCGGCGGCGCCGGTTCCACCGGCGGAACGGTGCTGTTCGCGATCGTCGCCGCGGTCGCCTTCGCCACGATTCTCGCGGTCGTCGCCGGGATCACGCTCGCTTCCTCGGCGTCCGTCGCCCACGACCTGTACGCGTCCCTGCGGCGCCCCGGCGGAAAGCCGCGCAGCGAGGTGGCGGTGGCCCGGACCGCCGCGCTCGGCATCGGCGTGCTCGCGATCGCGCTCGGCCTGCTGGCCCGCGATCTCAACGTCGCCTTCCTCGTCGGGCTGGCCTTCGCCGTGGCCGCCTCCGCCAACCTGCCCGTGCTGCTCTACTCCCTGTTCTGGCGCGGGTTCACCACCAGGGGCGCCGTGTGGGCCGTCTACGGCGGGCTGATCCCGGCGATGCTGCTGGTCCTGCTGTCCCCGGTGGTCTCCGGCAGCCCGGAATCCCTGTTCCCCGGCGTCGACTTCCACCTCTTCCCGCTTCAGAACCCCGGCCTGGTCTCCATCCCACTCGGCTTCCTCGCCGGTTGGCTCGGCACGGTGGCCTCGGCCGAGACCCCGGACGAGGCCAAGCACGCGGAGGCCGAGGTGCGGTCGCTGACGGGTGCGGGGGCGGTGTGACGCGGGGCGGTGTGACGCGTGGCTGTGTGACGGTGGGCCGTGTGGTGCGGGGCCGACCCGCGAAGCGGGGTTGTGCGGTGCGGGCACGTGTGACGGGGCCTTGTGCGGTGCCGGGTCATGCGGCGACGCTCAGGTACGGGCCACCCACACGTAACGGTGTTCCGGGCGGCCCGCGTCGCCGTACTTGAGGGTCAGCGTGGCCCGGCCGGTCCGCTCCAGAAGCTTGAGATAGCGCTGGGCGGTCTGACGGCTCACCCCCGTGCGCTCGGCGATCTCCTGGGCCGACAGCGCGCCGTCGGCACTGATCAGGCACTGGCGCACCAGTTCCGCGGTGGTGAGGGAGTGCCCCTTGGGCAGGCTGGGTTCCGCCGACGCCGACAGGGCGCCGAAGATGCGGTCCACCTCGGCCTGTTCCGCCTCGCCGCCGCCGTCCAGAGTGCGACGCAGCCCCGCGTACGCCTCCAGCTTGGCACGCAGGCCCGCGAAGGCGAACGGCTTGACCAGGTACTGCAGCGCGCCCTGCCGCATGGCCGCCTGCACGGTGGACACGTCACGCGCCGCCGTCACCATGATCACGTCGGTCTGGTGTCCGTGCCTGCGCATCTCCTGGACGACCGCGAGCCCCGTCCGGTCGGGCAGATAGTGGTCCAGGAGCACCAGATCCAGCCGGGGCAGCGTCTCCAGCAGACCGAGCGCCTCGGCCGCGCTGTGTGCCTCGCCGGCGACGTGGAAGCCCGGCACCTTCTCGACATAGGCGGCGTTGACGCGCGCGACCCGGACGTCGTCGTCCACGACCAGGACCTCGATCATGACGGCTCCTCCTCGGTGATCTGCGGAACGGACGTGGAGACGCTCGCGGGGCCGGCCGCGGGGCCGGACGCCCCGGTGAGGGCGGGCTGCGGGCCCGGCTCGGTCAGCGCCTCGGGCAGGACGACGGTGAACTCCGCGCCCCCGCCCTGTGCCTCGCCCACGGTCGCGGTGCCGCCCTGGCGCTCGGCGAGCCTGCGGACGAGGGAGAGCCCGATGCCCCGCTCGCGGTGGCCCGGCGGCCTCTTGGTGGACCAGCCCTCGGTGAAGACCGACTCACGGTGCTCCGGAGGAATTCCAGGTCCCGTGTCGCGTACGCCGAGCACCGCCGTACGTCCCTCGGTGCGCAGTTCGACCTCCACGCGCGCGTGAGGTGAGCCCGCGACGGCGTCGAGCGCGTTGTCCACCAGGTTCCCGACGACCGTGACGAAGCCCCTGGGGTCGATCAGCCGGTCCGGCAGCAGTGCCCGGTCCGAGACCCGCAGGGCGACACCCCGCTCGGCCGCGACCGTCGCCTTGCCCACCAGCAGGGCGGCGAGCAGCGGGTCCCGGATCTTCTCGGTGATCTGCTCCGCCGTGGCCCGGTGATCGCCGACCACCTCGCCGACGAACTCCACGGCGTCGTCGTACATCTCGAGCTCCAGCAGCCCGAGAAGGGTGTGCATGCGGTTGGCGTGCTCGTGATCCTGGGCGCGCAGCGCGTCGATCAGCCCGCGCGTCGAGTCCAGTTCCCGGCCCAGCCGGTCCACCTCCGTGCGGTCGCGGAGGGTGGCCACGGCTCCGCCGTCGCCGGTCGGCATGCGGTTGGCGACCAGGACGCGCTGCCCGCGGACGGTGAGCAGGTCGGTGCCGGTCACCCGGCCGACCAGCACGTCGGCCGTCCGGCCCGCGCCGAGCGCCTCGTCGGGGGAGCGGCCCACAGCCTCGTCACCGAGGTCCAGCAGACGCCTGGCCTCGTCGTTCAGGAGGCGGACGCGGCCGGTGCGGTCGAGGGCGACGACGCCCTCCCGGATGCCGTGCAGCATGGCCTCGCGCTCCGCGAGCAGCGCAGCGATGTCGGAGAAGGCGAGGTCCCGGGTCTGCCGCTGCACCCGCCGGGAGATCAGCCAGGCCGCGAGCGCGCCCACGGCCAGCGCCCCGCCCGCGTACGCGAAGAGTCCCGGGATCGCGTGGATCAGCCGGGCCCGGACACTGTCGTAGGCGATGCCGACCGAGACCGCACCGATGATCTCGCCGTCGGTGTCGCGCAGCGGGACCTTGCCGCGTGCGGAGCGTCCCAGGGTGCCGTCGTCGATCTCCATGACCTCGTGCCCCGCCAGGGCCTCACCGGGGTCGGTCGAGACCGGGTCGCCGATTCTCCCGGGATCGGTGTGCGACCAGCGCACGCCCCGCCGGTCCAGCACCACCACGTACTCGGCCCCGGTGGCCTTCCGGATCCGTTCCGCTTCCCGCTGTACCGGCCCGTCCGGTGCCGGGGACGTGCCGCGCAGGTCGCGTGCGACCTGCGGCTGCTGGGCGGTGGTCTGGGCGATGGCGAGCGCGCGGCGCATCGCCTGGTCGTCCAGCTGCTCACTGAGCGGGGCGAGGAACAGCCCGGTCGCGAGCACCGCGACCCCCGCGGCGATCGCCAGCTGCATCAGCAGGACCTGCGAGAAGACCCGCCGAGGCAGGCCGAGGCGCAGGCGGCGGGCGAAGGGAGTGGTGCGCATACCCATGACGGTACGTGGACGGCCGCCGGAGGCCGCGGGGGTGTGGCGCGGATCGCCTCGCCCGCGCGGGCAGGAGCCGGTGTCCGCTCGCCCGCGCGGGCAGGAGCCGGTGTCCGCGGGGGGATCGCGTGCGGCGGTTCAGCCCGCGAGCGCCGCCATGGTCACCTCGCGGACCGTCACCACGTCCATCCGTGCGGGCGAGCCCAGTGCCGACCCGCAGCTCTCCGCGCGGGGCGGCAGGGACGAGCCCTGTGCCACCTCCACACGCCAGCGGCGCCCGTCGGTGTGCGCGACGAGCACCTCCCAGCGCGGGGCCGCGCCGTCCGTCCGTACGACGGTCAGCGACTCGGCGGCGTACTCGCCCGCCTCGGTACGCACGGCCAGCTCGGCCGCCTGGCCGGGGCGCCCCCAGGCGGAGCTCCCGCGGCATCCCTCCACGACGATCCGGCCTTTCTGCGCGCCGTGCAGCACCTCCTTGACGGCATGTGCCTCGGCCCTGCCGTACGCGTAGCCGTGGGGCAGCACGAGCACCGTGGGCGAGAAACGGTGTCCGCCCAGGTGGGTGACCTCCCAGACGCCCTCGACGCCGGAGGCCGCGAGCTCGGCCGCAAGGGGCCGGCCGAGGAGTGCGCAGCAGCGGTCGCGCCTGCCGTTGGTGCAGACGAGGGCGAGCGGGTCGCCCTCGTGCGGCCGCCCGCCGAGAGCCGTGGCGAAGGTACCGCTGTGCCCCCTGCCGAGGGCGGCGAAGTCCAGGTCGAGCAGGCGCTCCGGGGCCGTGGTCGTGGCGGTGTGCAGCCAGGTGCTGCCGGGCATGGTGTGGGCCACGTACACCTGACGGGCGGCGGCGGGCGTCCGGCGGTCCGCGTGCCGTCCGGGGCGCCTGATCAGGGCGATACGTACCCCGGTGCCCGACGCGGCGGCCTCCAGGGCGCGGCCCAGGGCCGGGTCGAGGTGGCTCGAGGTGAGCGCCTTGGGGCCCCACGGACCGGGCTGTTCCAGCAGAAGCCAGGTCCTCGCGGTGGCCGCGGTTCCCGCGACGGGCTCGTCGAGCTCGCGGGAGGCGGTTGAGCACGTACTCACAGAGGTGAGCCTAACCTGAGTTGCCCCAGAATGGCTCTCCGGCTCCAAGGTCCCTCGTTCCCGCAGTGGCCGAGGAGGCCTCCCTCGCTTCCCGTGCGACAGGGCACGAAACGGCTTGGACCGTTCTGTCGTCGCTCAAGGGCCTGCCATGGTCCGGCGCCGCGAGTCGGTCTGCCGCGCATATCCTGGCGAGCCAGTCACTTCCCCGACGTACGCCGAGGCGCGAGCCGGGGTACGTGTGGGCGTGGGAGGGGTCGCGTGGTGGAGCGCAGCAGTGATCGGCAGATTCCGGTCGTCGTCCTGGCCGGATTTCTCGGATCCGGGAAGACCACCCTGCTCAACCACCTCCTCCACCACAGCGGTGGCAGCCGTATCGGGGCCGTCGTCAACGACTTCGGCGCCATCGAGATCGACGCCATGGCCGTGGCCGGAGCGCTCGGCGACTCGACCGTCTCGCTCGGCAACGGGTGCCTGTGCTGTGCCGTCGACGGCAGTGAGCTGGACGTGTATCTCGAGCGGCTGGCGCGGCCGTCCGCCGGGATCGACGTCATCGTCATCGAGGCCAGCGGTCTCGCCGAGCCGCAGGAGCTCGTGCGGATGGTGCTCGCAAGCGAACATCCCCGGATCGTGTACGGCGGGCTCGTCGAGGTCGTGGACGCCGCCGAGTTCGAGGAGACGAGGACCCGGCATCCCGAGATCGACCGGCACCTCGGCCTCGCCGATCTGGTCGTCGTGAACAAACTCGACCGGGCGGTGGACGCGGACGGCGTGCTCGACGCCGTGCGGTCGCTCGTCGACCGCGCCGCCGTCGTTCCCGCCACGCACGGCCGCGTCGATCCGGAGTTCCTCTTCGACTGCCGGCCCGGTGAAGAGCGTGTCGGACAGCTCTCCTTCGACGACCTGCACCGGCACGGCCCCGACGCGGACGACGAGCACGCCGGGCATCTGCACGCCCGGTACGACAGCCTGTCCTTCGCCTCCGCGGCGTCCCCCGATCCGCGGCGGCTGATCCGGTTCCTCGACAGCCGCCCGGAAGGGCTCTACCGGATCAAGGGATACGTCGACTTCGGGCCGTACGACGCCGGGAACCGGTACGCCGTGCATGCCGTCGGGCGGTTCCTCCGGTTCTACCCGGAGCCCTGGCCGGCCGGTGCGGAGCGGCTCACGCAGCTGGTGCTCATCGGGACCGGTATCGACACCGCCGCCCTCCGCAAGGAGCTGGAGCAGGCCTGCGGCAGCGACGCCCTCGACGGCCCCGGTGCCCCACACGCCGACGAGCAGGGCATGTGGGGCGTGCTGCGGTACGTACGGGAGCCCGACGACCCGCAGAGCCAGGACGACCCGCAGGGCCGGCCGGTCCCGCGGGGTTAGACCGGTCCCGCGGGGTCAGACCGGTCCCGCCACCACCGCCACCGTCTTCGGCAGGGACTCTCCCGAGCCGTCGCGGCGCGGGTCGGGCTCCGGCAGGTCGACCGGTGTCCCGTTCCTCTGGGAGGCGCGGGCCGGGGTGGGGCCGGCCCAGGCCAGGGACAGGCAGTCCTCGCCCTTGAGGAACCGCTGGCAGCGCACACCGCCGGTGGCCCGGCCCTTGCGCGGGAACTGGTCGAACGGCGTCAGCTTGGCCGTCGTCTGGACGGAGTCGTCCAGCGTGCCGCGTGAGCCGGCGACCGTGAACACCACCGCGTCCACCCCCGGATCGACCGCCGTGAAGGTGATGACCTTCACTCCCTCGGCGAGCTTGATGCCTGCCATGCCGCCGGCGGGACGCCCCTGCGGACGGACCTGCGCGGCCTGGTAGCGCAGCAGTTGCGCGTCGTCGGTGATGAAGACCAGGTCCTCCTCACCCGTGCGCAGCTCGACGGCGCCGACGATCCGGTCGCCCTCCTTGAGGGTGATGACCTCCAGCTCCTCCTTGTTGGAGGGGTAGTCGGGCACCACCCGCTTGACGATGCCCTGCTCCGTGCCGAGCGCGAGGCCCGGCGACGACTCGTCGAGCGTCGTCAGGCAGATCACCCGCTCGTCGTCCTCCAGGGAGACGAACTCCGAAATCGGCGCCCCGCCCGAGAGGTTCGGGGTCGGCATCGACTCCGGCAGCTGCGGGAGGTCGACGACGTTCACCCGCAGCAGGCGCCCCGTGGAGGTGACCACGCCCACCTCGCCACGGGCGGTGGCCGGCACCGCCGAGACGATCATGTCGTGCTTGACCCGCTTGGCGTGCGCGCCCTTCGGGAACGGCTTCGCGTCCGCCGTACGGGCGAGCAGGCCCGTGTCGGACAGCAGTACCCGGCACGGGTCGTCCGCCACCTGAAGCGGCACGGCGGCGACCGGGGCGGCCGCCCCGTCCAGCAGGACCGTGCGACGGTCGTTGCCGAACTTCTTCGCCACCGCGGCCAGCTCGGACGAGACCAGCTTGCGCAGCTCCGCGTCCGACTCCAGGATGCGGGTCAGCTCCTCGATCTCCGTGTTCAGCCGCTCCTGCTCCGCCTCCAGTTCGATGCGGTCGAACCTGGTGAGGCGGCGCAGGGGGGTGTCCAGGATGTACTGGGTCTGGATCTCGCTCAGCGAGAACCGGTCCATCAGACGCTGCTTCGCCTGCGCGGAGTTGTCGCTGGAACGGATCAGGCGGATGACCTCGTCGATGTCCAGCAGCGCCGTGAGCAGGCCCTCGACCAGGTGCAGACGGTCGCGCCGCTTGCCGCGGCGGAACTCCGAGCGGCGGCGGACGACGGTGAAGCGGTGGTCGAGATAGACCTCCAGCAGCTCCTTGAGGCCCAGGGTGAGCGGCTGGCCGTCCACCAGGGCCACGTTGTTGATGCCGAAGGACTCCTCCATGGGCGTCAGCTTGTACAGCTGCTCCAGGACCGCCTCCGGCACGAAGCCGTTCTTGATCTCGACGACCAGGCGCAGGCCGTGGGCGCGGTCGGTGAGATCCTTGACGTCGGCGATGCCCAGGAGCTTCTTCGAACCGACCAGGTCCTTGATCTTGGCGATCACCTTCTCCGGGCCCACCGTGAACGGCAGCTCGGTGATGACCAGGCCCTTGCGGCGGGCCGTCACCTCCTCCACGGTGACCGTCGCGCGGATCTTGAAGGTGCCGCGGCCCTTCTCGTACGCGTCCCGGATGCCCGGGAGGCCGACGATCCTGCCGCCGGTGGGCAGGTCGGGGCCCGGGACGTGCTTCATCAGGGCGTCGAGGTCCGCGTTCGGATACCGGATCAGGTGGCGGGCGGCCGCGATCACCTCGCGGAGGTTGTGCGGCGGCATGTTGGTGGCCATACCGACCGCGATGCCCGACGCACCGTTCACCAGGAGGTTCGGGAACGCGGCGGGCAGGGTCGTCGGCTCCTGCTCCTGGCCGTCGTAGTTGGGCGCGAAGTCGACCGTGTCCTCGTCGATGGACTCGGTCATCAGGCTCGTGGCCTCGGTCATCCGGCTCTCGGTGTACCGCATGGCGGCCGGCGGGTCGTCATTGCCCAGGGAGCCGAAGTTGCCGTGGCCGTCGACCAGGGGGACCCGCATCGAGAAGGGCTGTGCCATGCGCACCAGGGCGTCGTAGATCGACGCGTCGCCATGGGGGTGCAGCTTGCCCATGACCTCGCCGACCACGCGCGCGCACTTCACATAGCCGCGGTCGGGGCGCAGGCCCATCTCGTTCATCTGGTAGACGATGCGGCGGTGCACCGGCTTCATGCCGTCGCGCGCGTCCGGTAGGGCGCGGGAGTAGATGACCGAGTACGCGTACTCGAGGAAGGAGCCCTGCATCTCGTCGACGACGTCGATGTCGAGGATCCGCTCCTCGTACGAGTCGTCGGGCGGCGGGGTCTTCGTGCTGCGGCGGGCCATCGCTGCCGGCTCCTTGCTGAAGCGTGGGACGGTATCTGACGCGGACCATTGTGGACCGCCGCACCGACAACCGGGACCATGACCCCGCCGCCGCCCTTCGCCGAGGACCGGGGGCGGGGTGCCGGCAGGGTACGCGGACTTCCCGCCGGCGCCGCGAGCGGGATGGCCGGGAAGAGCCGGCGCCGGGTGCACCACCCCGTGCGCCGCCCGTGATCCCGTACGTCCCACGAACCCCGTGCGTCCCACGAACCCCGTGCGTATCGCGTCGTCCCACCCGTACCCGCGGTTCTCGCTCTCGGCGTATCCGGTCCCCTCCGGGAACTTCACCGGCGCTCCGCACGCTTGCATACAGTGGCAGGACCGGCACAAACGGCGGATGCGACGACCGCCTCCGCGATCGAAGGGACGTACATGCCCATGGGTCACACGGCCACCGCCCAGGCAGGCTCCGGCGGCCTGACAGCGACCGAGCACCGGCTGTCCAACGGCCTGCGCGTGGTGCTCTCCGAGGACCACCTGACCCCCGTCGCGGCGGTGTGCCTCTGGTACGACGTCGGTTCGCGTCACGAAGTCAAGGGCCGTACCGGTCTGGCTCACCTTTTCGAGCACCTCATGTTCCAGGGCTCCGGGCAGGTGAAGGGCAACGGCCACTTCGAGCTGGTCCAGGGCGCCGGAGGCTCGCTCAACGGCACCACCAGCTTCGAGCGGACCAACTACTTCGAGACCATGCCGACCCACCAGCTGGAGCTCGCCCTCTGGCTCGAGGCCGACCGCATGGGCTCCCTGCTGGCCGCCCTGGACGAGGAGTCCATGGAGAACCAGCGGGACGTCGTCAAGAACGAGCGCCGCCAGCGCTACGACAACGTCCCCTACGGCACGGCCTTCGAGAAGCTGACCGCCCTCTCCTACCCGGCCGGCCACCCGTACCACCACACGCCCATCGGCTCGATGGCGGACCTGGACGCGGCCACCCTGGAGGACGCCCGCGCCTTCTTCCGCACGTACTACGCGCCGAACAACGCCGTGCTCTCCGTCGTCGGTGACATCGACCCGGAACAGACGCTCGCCTGGATCGAGAAGTACTTCGGCTCCATCGCCTCCCACGACGGCAAGCCCGAGCCCCGCGACGGCTCGCTGCCCGAGATCATCGGCGAGGAGCTGCGCGAGCTCGTCGAGGAGGAGGTCCCCGCGCGTGCGCTGATGGCCGCCTACCGGCTGCCCGAGGACGGCACCCGCGCGAGCGACGCCGCGGACCTGGCGCTCACGATCCTCGGCGGCGGCGAGTCCTCCAGGCTCTACAACCGGCTGGTACGACGGGACCGTACGGCGGTGGCAGCAGGGTTCGGTCTGCTGCGGCTGGCCGGGGCGCCCTCCCTGGGCTGGCTGGACGTGAAGACGTCCGGTGACGTGGAGGTGCCCGTCATCGAGGCCGCGATCGACGAGGAGCTCGCCCGGTTCGCCGAGGCGGGGCCCACGGCCGAGGAGATGGAGCGTGCCCAGGCCCAGCTGGAGCGCGAGTGGCTGGACCGGCTCAGCACCGTCGCCGGCCGGGCCGACGAACTGTGCCGGTACGCCGTCCTGTTCGGAGACCCGCAGCTCGCCCTCACCGCCGTCGGACGCATCCTCGACGTGACCGCCGAGGACGTCCGGGAGGTCGCCGAGGCCCGCCTGCGTCCCGACAACCGCGCGGTGCTCGTCTACGAGCCCGTCGCCCCCGAGGCCGGGGAGTCCGAAGAAGCCGCAGTCGCCGACATCGAAGAAGCCGCGGTCGTCGGCACCGACGAGAACGAGGAGACGGCGAAGTGACCGAGCTCGCCACGATGGACTTCCACCCCCAGCCGCAGGCGGGCGAGGCCCGGCCCTGGGCCTTCCCGGCCCCCGAGCGCACCACCCTCGGCAACGGTCTGACAGTGCTGCGCTGCCACCGCCCCGGCCAGCAGATCGTCGCTGTCGAGGTGCTCCTCGACGCGCCCCTGGAGGCCGAGCCGGCCGGTCTCGACGGTGTCGCCACCATCACCGCGCGGGCGTTCTCCGAGGGCACGGACAAGCACTCCGCCGAGGAGTTCGCCGCCGAACTGGAGCGCTGCGGCGCGACCCTGGACGCCTACGCCGACCACCCCGGCGTCCGCCTGAGCCTGGAGGTGCCGGCCTCCCGGCTCGCCAAGGGGCTCGGACTGCTCGCCGACGCCCTCAGGGCGCCCGCGTTCGCCGACAGCGAGATCGAGCGCCTCGTCCGCAACCGCCTCGACGAGATCCCGCACGAGCTGGCCAACCCGTCCCGCCGCGCCGCCAAGGAACTCTCCAAGGAGCTGTTCCCGGCGACGTCGCGCATGTCCCGCCCGCGCCAGGGCACCGAGGAGACGGTCGCCGGCATCGACTCGGCGGCCGTACGCGCCTTCTACGAGAATCACGTCCGCCCCGCGACGACCACCGCGGTGGTCGTCGGCGACCTCACCGGCACCGACCTGGACGAGCTGATCGGCGACACCCTCGGCGCCTGGACCGGATCGGCGGCCCGGCCGCGGCCCGTCGCGCCGGTCACCGCCGACGACACGGGCCGCGTCGTGATCGTGGACCGTCCCGGCGCCGTACAGACGCAGCTGCTCATCGGCCGCGTCGGCGGGGACCGGCACGACCGCGTGTGGGCCGCGCAGGTGCTCGGCACCTACTGCCTGGGCGGTACCCTCACCTCCCGCCTGGACCGCGTCCTGCGCGAGGAGAAGGGCTACACCTACGGCGTGCGGTCGTTCGGCCAGGTCCTCAGGTCCGCCCCGGACGGTACCGGCGCGTCGCTGCTCGCCATCAGCGGCTCCGTGGACACCCCGAACACCGGACCCGCCCTGCAGGACCTGTGGGCGGTGCTGCGCACCCTCGCCGCGGAAGGCCTCACCGACGCCGAACGCGATGTCGCCGTGCAGAACCTGGTGGGCGTGGCACCGCTCAAGTACGAGACCGCCGCGGCCGTCGCCGGCACTCTCGCCGACCAGGTGGAGCAGCACCTGCCCGACGACTACCAGGCCGAGCTGTACCGGCGGCTCGCCGCCACCGGCACCGTGGAGGCGACCGCGGCGGTGGTGAACGCCTTCCCGGTGGACCGCCTCGTGACCGTCCTGGTCGGCGACGCGGCGCAGATCAAGGAGCCCGTCGAGGCGCTCGGCATCGGCGAAGTCACGGTGGTGCCGGCCGAGTAGACGGCCCGCCGGCGCACTGCCGGCGGCCGTCCGACCGCACGCCGGACGCGCACGCGCGCGGGGCCCTGGTGACGAGAACGTCACCAGGGCCCCCTTATGCCCGAATTGGGGCAGGAGGTGCCTGTCTGCCCTGTGGGATGCGCTACAAAATCCGGGATCCGTTTGGGAATTGAAAGACGCCCCGCTTAGCGTCAGGCGGTCTGTTCGTCGGGCAGTGCGCCGCACCCGCGGCACCGGACAGTCATCGCCGAGTCCCCGTACGGCGTGAGCCGGGGGAGCCGGGGACCCATCAGCGTCCCTGGGGTGAATCGGACGCCCGCGCGTGCCGCGAGGGGGTCCGTAGGAGACCTTCCTGCTCCGAACCCGTCAGCTAACCCGGTAGGCGAGAAGGAAGGAAAGGACCACCCTGTACATGGCGTTCACCCGCGCCACCGGGAAGCACCGTCGTCCCAGCCGCGTGCATCGCGGCACCGCCAAGGCGGCGGGCGTCGCGGCTCTCACCACCACCGGTGTCATCGGCTCCCTCTCCGCTCCGGCGCTCGCCGCCGGACCCGCCGCGGCGCAGACCGGCCTGACCCCCGTGATCAGCATGGGCGACGAGGTCGCCGCCCGGGTCGACGCCCAGGCCTCCGCCCAGCACGAGGCCGCACGCGAGGCGGCCCAGGCAGCCGCACGCGAAGCCGCCGAGGAGGCCGCCCGGGAGAGGGCCGCCGAGGAGGCCGCCAAGGCCCGCGAGGCCGAAGAGCGCGCCGCGCGTGAGGCCGAGCGCAAGCGTCTCAACACCTTCGTGTCCCCGATCGCGGGCTCCTACGTCTCGACCGGCTACCTGTCCGGCGGCGCCGTCTGGTCCTCCGGCACCCACACCGGTGTCGACTTCCATGCCGCGAGCGGCACCCCCGTGCTCTCGGTCGGCATGGGCACCGTCGTGGAGGCCGGCTGGGGCGGCGCCTACGGCAACCAGGTCGTGATCAGGATGCACGACGGCACGTACACCCAGTACGGCCACCTGTCGTCCGTCGGTGTCTCGGTGGGCCAGCAGGTCACCCCGGGCCTGCAGATCGGTGTCTCCGGCGCCACCGGCAACGTCACCGGCGCGCATCTGCACTTCGAGGCCCGCACCACCGCCGAGTACGGCTCCGACATCGACCCCGTCGCGTACCTCCGCGCGCACGGCGCGAACGTCTGACCGGGGGCACGTCCCCTGGCCGTGGTGTACACCTCGGCGTCCGCGTGATCCCCTGACGCCCCAGGTGTCCGCTTTCCGTGGAATGGCCCCGGCTCGGCTCTCCGAGTCGGGGCTTTCGGTGTTTTCGGCGGCCCGTTGTCCAAAAAACGGACATGATTCCCGGCTCGCCGTCGGAAATTCGCGCGCGTTGCAATAGAGTCACGGAACGGGCGTCACCCGTTGGCGTTATGCGGGGATTAATTCGGAGGTCGGTCATGCGTATTCCGGCGCACTCGGTGTGCACGGCGATCCGGGACGACATCGTCTCGGGTGTCTACGAGCGTGGCGGCCGGCTCACCGAGGAACTCCTCGCCCGGCGCTACGGTGTCTCGCGCGTCCCCGTCCGGGAGGCCCTGCGCACCCTGGAGGCCGAGGGCTTCGTGGTCACCCGGCGCCACGCGGGCGCGTGCGTCGCGGAACCCACCGAGCAGGAGGCCGCCGACCTGCTGGAGATGCGGCTGCTGCTGGAGCCGCTCGGTGCCCTGCGTGCCGCGCAGCGCCGCACCGAGGCCCATCTGAAGGTGCTGCGCGGTCTGGTCCGGCTGGGCCAGGAACGGGCCCGTCAAGGCCACAGTGACGACCTGCGCTCACTGGGCGGCTGGTTCCACGAGACGCTCGCCCAGGCGTCCGGCAGTCCGGCGCTGACGTCGACGCTGATCCAGCTCCGGCACAAGATCGGCTGGATGTACGAGGTGCGGGGGACGAGGGACCCCGTGGAGTGCTGGGCGGAGCACGGTGCGATCGTCGACGCCGTGGTGCGCGGCGACGGCGAGCGCGCGCGTACGGTCATGGCGCTGCACACCGAGCGCGCCACCGTCGCCCACCGCCTGCGTTTCACCGCGGGGGCCGGGCGCGCGGACCGGGCGGCCCGCGCCGAGCGTGTGAGGAACTCGCAACATCCCGTAAACACGCCGAGTCTCCGGCATTAACACGGAGACCGTATACAAGAGAAGGGAATTCGGTGGAAGTGAAATTCGCCTGCCATTTTTCGTGAGTGCGGGATTGTGTGTGGGGAGTGGTGGTCGGGGGAACCGGTGGACGGGGAAACCGGCGGCCCGAAAAAGCAACGGAGCCGCGTCGCCCGC
Source organism: Streptomyces sp. NPDC058632 (assembly GCF_042717095.1). Taxonomy (NCBI): domain Bacteria; kingdom Bacillati; phylum Actinomycetota; class Actinomycetes; order Kitasatosporales; family Streptomycetaceae; genus Streptomyces; species Streptomyces sp. NPDC058632. The sequence goes on from NZ_JBHXQZ010000035.1 coordinate 38,040, forward strand.
AATGGGTGACGCGGCTCCGTCCGCTGCCGGGTGTTTCAGACGGTCTCGGGGAGCTCCTCGAGACCTTCGGAGACCAGCTTCGCCAGCCGGTCGAGGGCGGCGTCGGCCCCCTCGGCGTCGGAGGCGAGGACGATCTCCTCGCCGCCCTGGGCGCCCAGGCCCAGAACGGCCAGCATGGAGGCCGCGTTGACGGGATTGCCGCCGGCCTTGGCGATCGTCACCGGGACGCCTGTGGCCGTGGCGGATCGGACGAAGATGGAGGCGGGACGGGCGTGGAGGCCCTCGGCCCAGCCGACGTTGACGCGGCGCTCAGCCATGTGGTGCTGCCCTTCGCAGTTCAGGTTGTCTAGACCAGTTTCCCATATCGTGAAGCAAGCAGAGGAGGGGCATCCGCTCCCGCTCCCCGGCGGCACCCGACCGCGGCCTCGGTCCGGCCCGTGCCCCCACAGACTGCCTCGCGCCATTGCCGTACGCGAGCCGTACTCTGGGGCCCATGCAGACCTCGTCGGACCGGCACGAGTATCCCGCCCACTGGGAGGCCGACGTGGTGCTGCGCGACGGCGGCACCGCGCGCGTCCGCCCCATCACCGTCGACGACGCCGAGCGTCTGGTCAGCTTCTACGAGCAGGTGTCGGACGAGTCGAAGTACTACCGCTTCTTCGCGCCCTACCCCCGCCTGTCCGCCAAGGACGTGCACCGCTTCACGCACCACGACTTCGTGGACCGGGTGGGGCTCGCGGCCACCGTGGGCGGCGAGTTCATCGCCACCGTACGCTACGACCGGATCGGCCCCGGCGGAACGCCCGCGTCCTCCCACCCGTCGCCCGCCACCACCCTTGCCGGAGGGCGCTCCGCGCCCACCCCTCCTGTCTCCGACGAGGCCGAGGTCGCCTTCCTCGTACAGGACGCCCACCAGGGCCGGGGCATCGCCTCCGCCCTGCTCGAGCACATCGCCGCCGTCGCGCGGGAGCGCGGCATCCGCCGGTTCGCCGCCGAGGTGCTGCCGGCCAACAGCAAGATGATCAAGGTGTTCACGGACGCCGGGTACACCCAGAAGCGCAGCTTCGAGGACGGCGTCGTCCGCCTGGAGTTCGGCCTCGAGCCCACGGACCGTTCCCTGGCCGTGCAGCAGGCGCGCGAGCAGCGCGCCGAGGCCCGCTCGGTGCAGCGGCTGCTCGCCCCGGGCTCGGTCGCCGTCATAGGCGCCGGCCGCACGCCCGGCGGCGTGGGCCGCGGCCTCCTCGACAACATCCGGGAGGCCGGATACACCGGCCGCCTGTACGCCGTGAACAAGGCCCTTCCGCCGGAGCGGAGGGAACTCGACGGAGCCGCCGGGGTGCCCGCCCACCGCTCGGTGCGGGACATCGACGGCCCGGTCGACCTCGCCGTCGTCGCGGTGCCCGCCGAACACGTCCCCGAGGTCGTCGCCGAATGCGGCGAACACGGGGTACAGGGGCTCGTCGTCGTGACCGCCGGGTACGCCGAGGCGAGCCCCGGCGGCCGCGAGCGCCAGCGCGCCCTCGTCCGCCAGGCCCGTTCGTACGGCATGCGGATCATCGGACCGAACGCGTTCGGCGTCATCAACACCTCCCCGGACGTACGCCTGAACGCCTCGCTCGCGCCGCAGATGCCGCGCCCCGGCCGCATCGGCCTGTTCGCCCAGTCCGGAGCCATCGGCATCGCCCTGCTGTCGCGGCTGCACCGGCGCGGCGGAGGTGTCACCGGTGTCACGGGCGTGTCCACCTTCGTGTCCTCGGGCAACCGGGCCGACGTCTCCGGCAACGACCTCCTGCAGTACTGGTACGACGACCCCGACACCGATGTCGTCCTGATGTACCTGGAGTCGATCGGCAACCCCCGCAAGTTCACCCGCCTCGCCCGCCGGACCGCCGCCGCGAAGCCGCTGGTCGTGGTCCAGGGTGCCCGCCACAGCTCCGGACCCCGGGGGCACGCCGTGCGCGCGACGCGACTGCCCCACGCGACCGTCTCCGCGCTGCTGCGGCAGGCCGGGGTCATCCGGGTGGACACCATCACGGAACTGGTCGACGCGGGCCTCCTGCTCGCCCGCCAGCCACTGCCGTCCGGGCCCCGCGTGGCGATCCTGGGCAACTCCGAGTCCCTGGCCCTGCTCACCTACGACGCCTGCCTCGCCGAAGGGCTGCGCCCGCACCCCCCGCTGGACCTCACCACCGGGGCCTCGGCGGCGGACTTCCACACCGCGCTGTCCCGGGCGCTCGCCGACGACACCTGCGACGCGGTCGTCGTGACCGCGATCCCCGCACTGGGGGAGCCGCCGACCGACGACGCGGCACTCGCCGGGGCACTGCGCTCGGCCGCCGCCGCGACCCCGTCCAAGCCGGTCCTGGTGGTCCACGTGGAACTCGGCGGCCTGGCCGAGGCCCTCTCGGCGGCGGCCGGCACAGCCCCGCAGCCCGCCCCGGCCACCGAGGGCCGCCTCCGGGCGCAGGACCCCGGCTCCGCACCCTCCGCCGATCGGAGCCCGGCCGCCCCCGCGACGCCGTCGGCCGCCGACGGACCGGCCGCCCCCGCGACGCCGTCCGCCGCACCCGCGCCGGTCGCTCCACCGGGCCCGGCCGGCCCGCCTGCCCCCGGGAGCCCCGGCCCGGCCACCCCGCCCGCGAGCCTCCCCGAGGACGCCCACCTCATCCCCGCCTACCCCGCCGCCGAACGCGCGGTCCGGGCCCTCGCCCACTCCGTCTCCTACGCCCAGTGGCGCCGGGACGCCGCCGACCCCGGCAAGGTTCCCGCGTACGAGGACATCGACGAGCGGAGCGCCGCCGCCCTCATCGACGCGCAGCTCACGCGCGGGGAGAGCCTCACCCTCGGCCCCGAGGAGACCCGCGCCCTGCTCGGCGCCTACGGCATCCACGTCCACCGCGCCCTCCCCGCCCCCACCGCCGACGCCGCGGTCGAGGCCGCCCGCACCCTCGGCCGGCCCGTGGCCCTCAAGGTGACCGCCCCGCACCTCAGGCACCGCGCCGACCTGGGCGGCGTACGGCTGGACATCGCGGACGAGGAGCAACTGCGCCGGGCCCACGCCGAGCTGACGCAGCAGCTCGGCACGCCCGAGGAACTGCGCCTCGTCGTGCAGCGGATGGCACCGCGCGGTGTCGACACCATCGTCCGCGCGGTGATCGACCCCGCCGCCGGAGCCGCGCTCTCCTTCGGGCTCGCCGGCCCCCCGTCGCAGCTGCTCGGGGACATGGCGCACCGGCTGATCCCGGTGACCGACCGGGAGGCGGCCTCCCTGGTCAGGTCGATCCGCACCGCACCCCTCCTGTTCGGCTGGCGCGGCTCGACCCCGGTCGACACCCCCGCCCTCGAGGAACTGCTGCTGAGGGTGTCGCGGCTGGTCGACGACCACCCCGAGGTCGTCGCGGTCGGCCTCGAGCCGGTCGTCGTCGCCACCCGCGGGGTGAGCGTCCTCGGTGCCTCCGTACGCCTGGCCCCGCCCCCCGCCCGCGACGACCTCGGCCCCCGGACCCTCCCGGTGTACTGAGGGCGGCGTGAGCCCTCCGACCGTTCCAACTCGGCAGGTCGCCGTGGGTTTGACGGCGCGTCGGGCGGGTTACCCGTGCTTCCGGCCGGCAGCGGCACCTGCCGCGGGCACAGGACGGAGAGAACGGCATGCATCTCGGGGCCATCGACGCCGGCAGGACCGGCTCCCCCCTCGCCCGGCACATCGCCCGCAGCGGTCCTGAGGTGCCGAAGTCTCCGCCCGTCCCTTTGCCGGCGAGGTGCGGCGCGGCGGTGCCCCGCCGGACGGTTCACCCCTGCTACACAGAGCACTGAATGCCCAATTATTGACGAACCGGGGCATAGTCCCCGGGGATCGGGTGGAGGCCGACCGCGTGTCAGCGGTCGCGTCACCGCGAAGGAGTTGGTGCTGACGTGCTGGTCCTGCTGGCCGCCCATGCGGTGGCCGCAGCGTCGATGCCGTGGTGGGAGAGGCGGCTCGGCCGTGCGATGTGGATCGTGGCCGCCCTGGTGCCGCTGGCGGCCGTGGTCTGGGCGGGCACGCGGGCGGGCCGCGTGCTGGACGGCGGCGCGTACCGGGAGTCCCTGTCCTGGGCCCCGTCGCTCGGCCTGACGATCGACCTGCGCCTGGACGCCCTGTCGCTCCTGATGCTGTGGGTGGTGGCCGGTGTCGGAGCCATGGTGCTCCTGTACTGCCGGTACTACGTCGAGCGCGACGCCGGCCGGCTGGCCGCCCTGCTGCTGGCCTTCGCCGGGGCGATGACCGGACTGGTGCTGGCGGACAACCTCTTCGTGCTGTACGTCTTCTGGGAGCTGACCACGGTCGCCTCCTTCCTGCTGATCGCGGGGCGCGGGGAGGGCGCGGAGCAGCGGCGCGCCGCCCGCCAGGCCCTGCTGGTGACCGCGGCCGGCGGCCTGGCGATGCTGCTCGGTTTCATCGTGCTGGGCCAGGCGGCCGGCACGTACCGCGTCTCCGCGATCCTCGCCGACCCCCCGCGGGGCGGCGCGGTCCCCGCCGCCGTGGTGCTCGTCCTGGTCGGCGCGTTCGCCAAGTCCGCGCAGATGCCGCTGCACGGCTGGCTTCCCGCGGCGATGGTCGCCCCCACACCGGTCAGTGCCTTTCTGCACGCGGCGGCGATGGTCAAGGCCGGGGTCTACCTGGTGGCCCGGCTGGCGCCCGCCCTGGCCGACGTGGCCCCGTGGCGGCCGATGGTGCTCGGCGTGGGACTCGCCACGATGGTGGTGGCCGCGTGGCGGGCACTGCGCGAGACCGACCTGAAACTGCTCCTCGCCTACGGGACCGTCAGTGAACTCGGCCTGCTGACCGCCCTGCTGGGCGCGGGAACGCGGACGGCGGCGCTGGCCGGGGTGGTGATGCTGCTGGCGCACGCGGCGTTCAAGTCGGCGCTGTTCCTGTCCGTCGGGGTCGTCGACCACAGCACGGGCACACGCGACATCCGGGAACTGTCGGGACTGGGACGCCGGCTGCCCGTGCTGTTCTGGGTCACGGCACTGGCCACCGCGTCGATGGCGGGTCTGCCGCCCCTCGTCGGTTTCCTGGGCAAGGAAGCCGCCCTGGAAGCCTTCCTGCACGGCACCGAACTGGCCTACCACTACCAGCTGACGGTGGTGCTCGTGTGCGGCTCCGCGTTGACCGTGGCGTTCGCGGCACGGTTCCTGCACGGCGCCTTCGGCGGGCGGCGGCCGTCGGAGAGGGCGGCGCGCCCCGTACGGAGCCCGGAACCCGGATTCGTCGCACCGGTGGCCGTCCTGTCCGGGGCGGGCCTGGTGCTGGGTGTGGCGTACACCGGCACGGGGGCCCTCGCCACCGCCTACGCCGACGCCTATCCGCCGGGAGCCGACGGTCCGTACGAACTGTCCCTGTGGCACGGGTTCACGCCCGTGCTCGGTCTGTCCGCGCTGTCGCTCGTCACCGGTCTGCTGATCCACGCGGTGCAACGCCGCGGCGCCGCGACGGGCCGCCTGCCGCGCCTGCCCGACGTGCAGCGCGCGTACGACCGTGCGACCGAGGGTGTGGACCGGCTGTCCGTGACGCTGACCCGGCACACCCAGGTCGGCTCGCTGCCCGTCTACCTGACCGTACTGCTCGCGACGGTCGTCGCCGTGCCCGGCACGGCACTCGTGGCCGCGGGCCCCTCACTGGGATCACCGCCACTGTGGCGGTATCCGCTCGAACCCGTCCTGGCCGTGGTGATACTGACGGCCGCCGCGGCGGTGGTGGCCGCCCGGCACCGGCTCGCCGCCCTGCTGCTGACCGGGGCCGTCGGGTACGGCGCGGCCGGCCTGTTCCTGGTGCGGGGCGCCCCGGACCTGGCGCTCACCCAGTTCCTGGTCGAGACGTTGACGCTGGTCGTCGTGGTGCTGGTGCTGCGCCGGATGCCGGCCCGGTTCGATCCCGGCCGGACGGCGGCCCCGGGGCGCGTGCTGCGGGGCGCGCTGGCCGTCGGGGTCGGCCTCGTCGTCACCTGCTTCGCGCTGGCGACGTCCGCCGCGCGTACGGCCCCGGCGATCTCACCCGAGTACCTGCGCCGGGCGTCGGAGACGGGTGCCTACAACGTCGTCAACGCGATCATCGTCGACTTCCGGGCCCTGGACACGCTGGGCGAGATCTCGGTCCTCCTGGTGGCGGCGGTCGGAGTCGGCAGTCTGGTCCGGTTCCGCGACCGCGGCGCGGTACGGGTGACCGACGAGGAGCCGCCGGCCCGGTTCCCCACGACGCACTGGGACGAGCCCCGGCAGACCTGGCTGCCGGGAGCGGGCGAACGGCCCGGCGGCGAGCGCTCGGTCCTGATGGAAGTGGCCACCCGGCTGCTCTTCCCCTCCCTCCTGGTGCTTTCGCTGTTCCTGCTGTTCTCCGGGCACTACCGCCCCGGCGGAGGTTTCGCCGGCGGTCTGGTGGCAGGACTGGCGTTCGTTCTGCGGTACCTGGTGGGCGGACAGGCCGACCTCGGCGCCGCCGTACGCCTGCGCCCGGTCGCGGTCGCGGGCACGGGCCTGTTGACCGCGGCGGTCGTCGGGCTGGTGCCGCTGGTCTTCGGCGGTACGCCGCTGGACAGCGACCTGGTGACGTGGCACCTGCCGCTGCTGGGCGAGGTGAAGTGGGCGACCAGCGTGTTCCTCGACGTGGGCGTCTATCTGCTCGTGGTCGGCGTCGTGCTCAAACTCCTGTCGGCGGTGGGTGTCTCACTCGAAGTGGCCGGCGCGGCGGCGGACCGGCAGGAGAAGGGATCCGCTCGATGAACGGCGCGGGCGACATCACGCTGAACACGCTCGACGTGACGATGGCCCTCGTGGTGGGCGGCCTGTTCACGATCGGCTTCCACCTCATGCTGCAACGGTCCCTGATGCGGATCATTCTCGGCTTCATCCTCCTGGGCCACGGCACCAACCTGCTGCTCCTGGTCGCCGGCGGCACCCCCGGCCGCCCCCCGGTGCTGGAGGGGGAGCCGGTGAACCCGGCGGAGCCCGCCGATCCGCTGCCCCAGGCCATGGCGCTGACGTCGATCGTGATCACGTTCGGTCTCACGGCGTTCCTGATGGTCCTCGCCTACCGCTCATGGCGGCTGTCCGGCAGCGACGAGGTGCGTGACGACGTGGAGGACCGGCGCATCGCCCGGCGACGCGCCGGCGCCGACGAGGAAACCGACACCGACGACCCTGTCGACGGCGACGAGCAGGGCGACGACCCCGGCGACGGCGACGATGCCGACGACGGCTGGTCGGACCACCGCGACCACGGCACCGCTCCGGGGGAACACCGATGACCGCACTGCTGCTCGCCCTGCCCGTGGTGCTGCCGGCCCTGGGCGCCGCCACGGCCCTGCTCGGACTGCCCGTCCGGGTGACCCGCCCCATGAGCACCCTCGTACTGGCCTGCGTACTGGCGGACGCCGTCGCTCTGCTCGTCCTCGTCGACACCCGCGGGCCGCAGGCCGTGCACGTCGGCGGCTGGCCGGCCCCGCTGGGCATCACGCTCGTCGCCGACCGGCTGTCGGCGCTCCTGCTCGCCGTGTCGCTCCTGGTGACCCTGGCCGTGCTGCTCTTCGCCATCGGCCAGGGCACCGCGGAGAAACGCCGGAGCTCGGCGGAGGTCTTCCATCCCGCCTACCTGATGCTCGTCACCGGAGTGAGTCTGGCCTTCCTCACCGGTGACCTGTTCAACCTCTTCGTGGCCTTCGAAGTGCTGCTCGCCGCGTCCTACGTCCTGATCACCCTGGACGCCGACGGAAACCGCACCCGCGCCGGTATGACGTACATGATCACCAGCCTGACGTCCTCCCTGCTGTTCCTCACCTTCGTCGGCCTGGTGTACGCGGCCGCCGGCACGGTCACCCTGGCCCAGCTCGGCCCGCGGCTCGCCGAACTCCCCGACGGCCTGCGCGGCGCACTCGCCCTGCTGCTCCTGGCCGTCCTGGGCATCAAGGCGGCGATCGTCCCCCTGCACTTCTGGCTGCCCGACAGCTACCCCACCGCACCGGCGCCGATCACCGCCGTGTTCGCCGCCCTGCTGACCAAGGTCGCCATCTACGCCCTGCTGCGCACCCAGACCCTGCTCTTCCCGCGCTCCAGCGTGTGGACCCTGCTGGCCTGTGTGGCGATCGCCGCCATGATCGTGGGCATCCTCGGCGCGCTGGCCCAGGACGACATCAACCGGCTGCTGTCCTTCACCCTCGTCAGCCACATCGGCTTCATGCTGTTCGGGCTCGCGCTGTTCGACACGCTCGGACTCACCGGCACGGTCCTCTACATCGTGCACCACATCATCGTCCAGGCGGCGCTCTTCCTCGCCGCCTCCCTCGCCGTGCGCCACGCGGGAACAACAGGCATGAGGCGCATGGCACAGCGGCCGCCACCGAGGCCGCTGGTCGCCGTGCTGTTCGCCCTCCCCGCCCTGAGCCTGGCCGGGATCCCGCCGTTCTCCGGGTTCGTGGCCAAGCTGACCCTGCTGCGGGCCGGTGCGTGGCAGGGCGGCACCGCGGCGTACGCCCTGGCCGCGACCGCCCTGCTCACCAGCCTGCTGACGCTCTACGCCATGACCCGGGTCTGGACCAGGGCCTTCATGCGGCAGGACCCGCACCCGGACCGCCGCGACGCGCCACCGCCGGGGAAGCCGGCCCCCGGCACCGCCCTCCGCCCGGAGCGCCGCGCCGTCCGGCGCGGGACCGGGCTGATGACCGCCGCCACCGTCGTCATGGTGGCCACCAGTGTCGCGGTCGCCGTCTGCGCGGGCCCGCTCGCCCGCGTCGGCGAACGAGCCGCACACGAACTGCTCGACCCGCGGGAGTACCGCTCCGCCGTCATGACCGAGGAGGACCGTTGACCCGCCGGAAGTACGCCCGCCGAGTCCTGCGCCGCCTGCCCATGGTCGGGTGGCTGTGGCTGCTGTGGATCGTGCTGTGGGGTTCCGTCGGCCCGCTGGTCCTCCTCGGAGGTCTGCTCGTCGCCGTGACCGTCGTCGGGTCCTTCTCCCTGCCGCCGGTCCTGCCAAACGCCGTGCCCCGGCCGCTGCCGATCGCGCGCCTGCTGGCCGACCTGCTGAAGGATCTCGTCGGGTCCGGGGTCACCGTCGCCTGGCAGATCCTGAGACACGGGGGGAAGACGTCCGCGGCGATCATCGAGGTCCCGCTGCACGTCGACAGCGACCTCCTGATCACCGCGGTGGCCGAACTCACGACGATCTCCCCCGGCACCCTGGTGGTGGAGATCGACCGGCGCCGGCGGCGGCTGTACGTCCACACGCTCCCGGTCCGCGACGAGAGCGACCTCGCCCGCCGCAGAAGGACGGTGCAGAACGTGGAGGACAGAGTGGCGCGGGCGGTCGGCCACGGCCGACGCACCGGAGCGACGGGTGACGACACCTCCGGTCCTTCCGGTGATCCCGGGTCTGCCGACGGTCCCGGGCCAGCTGCCGGCCCAGGGCCGTCCGACCGCCCCGGCTCTCCCGACCACCCTGATCAAGGAGGCAGAACCCCATGACCGTCGTGTACACCGCCACCCTGGCCGTGGTGTCAGTGGCCGGCCTGCTCGCCCTGCTGCGTCTCGTGCGCGGTCCGGGCGCGCTCAACCGCATCGTGGCGCTCGACGCCCTCCTGACGATGATCATCGTCGGGGCCGCCGTGGGCATGGTCCTGCGCGAGGACACCACGCCCCTGCCCGTGCTCGTCGTCCTCACCCTGCTGGCCTTCACCGGATCGGTGACGGCCGCCCACCTGATCGAGAAGCGGGCAGGCCTGCGATGACCGCGGTGTCCGACGTGATCACCGCCGTCCTGCTCCTGGCCGGCGCGACCTTCTGCCTGCTCGGCTCCGTGGGCCTGATCCGCTTCCCGGACGTCGTCAGCCGCCTGCACGCGGCCGCCAAGGCCCAGACGCTCGGCCTGATGCTCATCCTGGTGGGAACCGCCGTGCAGATGCCCCTGCGTTACGCGCCGGTGCTGCTGCTCGTCGTCCTGTTCCAGCTGTTCACCGCGCCGATCACCAGCCAGATCGTCGGCCGCACCGCCTACCGTGTCCAGGCACTCGACCGCGGCGCGCTGTTCCGGGACGAACTCGCCGACCGTCTCGCGCGGGACGGCACTCCGGTGGGCGAACAGCCCTCCCGCGAGGACACGGACCAATGAGTCCCGCCGGCCGCACCGGCCGGACCGTTCCCGCCCGGCCCGGCCCGGCGCGCGCGGGGGAGTGCCACGACCGGTGCCTCGCAGTCACTGCTCCCCCGTAGGATGGGCGTCATGGCCAAGACCAGTACGACGACCCAGGGGCTGCGGGCGGCGATCGAGCGCAGCGGCTACTACCCGGCCCTCGTGGCCGAGGCGGTGGAGGCCGCCGTGGGCGGCGAGCCCGTCCGGTCGTACCTGGTCCACCAGGAGACGACGTTCGACCAGAACGAGGTACGGCGCCATGTGACCGTGCTCGTCCTCACCGGCAACCGCTTCATCGTCAGCCACACCGACGAGCAGGCCGCAGACACCACTTCCCCGACCCCGTACGCCACCACGTCCACGGAGTCGGTCAAGCTCGGCCGGATCTCGTCGATCGTGGTCAGCCGGGTGGTCGCCAATCCGGAGTCGTACAAGCCTGGCACGCTGCCCCGTGAGATCGTGCTCACCATCGGCTGGGGCGCGGTCGCCCGCCTCGACCTGGAGCCGGCCGCCTGCGGCGACCCCAACTGCGAGGCCGACCACGGCTACACGGGCAGTTCGACGGCCGACGACCTCAGTCTGCGGGTCAGCGAGGCCGGGGACGGTCCGGAGACGGTGCGTCAGGCGCTCGTCTTCGCGCAGGCACTCTCCGAGGCGACCGCGGACTCCGCACGCTGATGCCGCACACCTCCCCGACCCCGTACACCCCGCCGTCCCCGCACACCACCGGCTGGGACGTCCACCCGGAGCCCCTCGCCCCGGACTCCGCCCCCCTGCCCGAGTACGGCACCGGCTCGCTGGCCGACCTGCTGCCCACCCTCGCCGCGGGCATGGGCGTCCCCGGCACCGCCGCCGCGATCCCGGAGCTCACCCCCGCCGACCGGAACTGCGTGTTCCTGATCGACGGCCTCGGCTGGGAGCAGCTGAAGGCGCACCCGGAGGAAGCCCCGTTCATGGCGTCCCTGATGGCCGCCTCACGCGGCGGCACCGGGCGTCCCCTCACCACGGGCTACCCGGCGACCACCGCCACCTCCCTGGCCTCCGTCGGCACCGGCCTGCCGCCCGGCGCGCACGGTCTGCCGGGCTACACCGTGCGCAACCCGGACACCGGCGAGCTGATGAACCAGCTGCGCTGGCAGCCCTGGACCCGGCCCGACACCTGGCAGCCCCACCCCACCGTCTTCCAACTGGCCCACCGGGCCGGAGTGCACGCGGCCCAGGTGTCCTCACCCGCGTTCGCGAACACCCCGCTGACCAAGGTCGCGCTCAGCGGCGGCACCTTCCACGGGCGGCTGTCCGGTGAGGAGCGCATGGACCTCGCGGCCGCTCAACTGGCCGTCGCCGACCGTTCCCTGGTCTACACGTACTACGCCGAGGTCGACGGCGCCGGTCACCGCTTCGGCCTCGACTCCGACACCTGGCGCGGCCAGCTCATGTACGTCGACCGCCTGGTCCAGCGGCTGGCCGAGCAACTCCCGCCGCGCAGCGCGCTCTACGTCACCGCCGACCACGGAATGGTCGACGTGCCCTTCGACGAGGAGCACCGCATCGACTTCGACCACGACTGGGAGCTGAGCGCCGGAGTCGCCCTGCTCGGCGGCGAGGGCCGCGCCCGCCACGTCTACGCCGTACCGGGCGCCGCCACGGACGTCCTGACCTGCTGGCGCGAGGTGCTCGGCGAGCAGTTCTGGGTGGCCTCGCGGGACGAGGCGATCGAGGCGGGCTGGTTCGGCCCCCGGATCGAGGACCGCGTGTACCACCGCATCGGCGACGTGGTCGCCGCCGCCCGGGACGACGTCCTGATCATCGCCTCCGAGCGGGAGCCGAGGGAATCGGAGATGGTCGGCAACCACGGTTCCCTCACCCCTGCCGAACAACTGGTCCCCCTCCTCGAAGTACGCTCCTGAGGCCCACCCGGTCCGTCCTCCCTCCCTCCTCCCTGCCCGTTCCCGCCGAAAGGTGCCCGACCTCCCATGCCCGAGCTGGTGTTCTTCTCCGGAACGATGGACTGCGGGAAGTCGACGCTGGCTCTCCAGATCGAGCACAACCGTTCGGCGCGTGGCCTGGCGGGCATGATCTTCACCCGCAATGACCGGGCGGGCGAGGGCAAGCTGTCCTCCCGCCTCGGTCTGGTCACGGACGCGGTGGAGGTGGGAGAGCACGCGGACCTGTACGCGCACCTCGTCGACCATCTCTCGCGGGGCCGGCGCGCGGACTACGTGATCGCGGACGAGGCGCAGTTCCTGGCGCCGGAACAGATCGACCAGCTCGCGCGTGTGGTGGACGACCTGGAGCTCGACGTCTACGCCTTCGGCATCACCACCGACTTCCGGTCCAAGCTGTTCCCCGGCTCCCAGCGGCTGGTGGAACTGGCCGACCGGGTCGAGGTGCTCCAGGTCGAGGCCCTGTGCTGGTGCGGCGCCCGCGCCACCCACAACGCCCGGACGGTCGGCGGGGTGATGGTGGTGGAAGGTGCGCAGGTGGTCGTCGGTGATGTCACGGGGTCCCCGGACGAGGTCGGTTACGAGGTCCTGTGCCGCCGCCACCACCGCCGCCGCATGACGGCCGCCACGGCCCACGCGGCCGCCCTGGCCCCGGACGTCCTGCCGGTCACCTGACCGGCGTTCCCGGCTTCCTGCGAGGCGGGGTCCGCGTGGGGGATCGCCGTACCGAGTGCTCGCGTGGGCAGATAGTCTGACCTGCGTCATCAGGACTCCCAGGGAGTCCGGCGGAGTACGAGGAACAAAGGGGCGGACCGGTGGCGGAGATCGAGGAAGCGCGCAGGCAGTTCGAGCGGATCGACGCGGACGGGGACGGGTTCATCACCGCTGCCGAGTTCAAGACCGCCCTGGCCCAGGGCGGTGACTGGAACGTCACCGAGCCGGTGGCGGAGGCCGTCATCAACTCCCGCGACCTGGACGGCGACAAGCTCCTGTCCTTCGACGAGTTCTGGACGCACCTGACCAAGTGAGCCCCGGGCCGGGGGCCCGGCTCCGCGCACTTCCGCGGCGGACGGGGCCACCGACCAGGGATCGGGCGCCGTCGGTCCGCACCGAGTGGTCCGAGAATGGCGTCCCCGGGGACCGAACGTAAGAGCCCTGCCATCCGGCAGGACCGGCAGGGCTCTCGCGACCGTACGAGCGAGTGTCAGACGTCCCCCTCCGCCGACGCCGGCCCGGCGAACTCTGCCCACACCTGGCGCGAAACCGTGACTATAGGCCCGGCAACGGCCTTGGAGTCCCGGACGTGGGCAACTCCCGTGCCCACGGGAGCGGCTGTAAGCCGGCCGGGTCAGCGGTGGCGCGAAGTTCGGCCCGGACACGTTCGGAGTCCCGGTCGTGGAGGTCCGCACCGTCGCCCTGCGAGGGGCGGGGGTGGCTTGGCGCCGGCGATTGCGCTCCAGTGCACAGACGACGAGAACGGTCCACAGGGTGAGCGCGGTGAGTCCGATGACGACGGCTCCTCGTCGAGGGTTTGTCCCGGCGTAATGCTTCACATGTGCCGCGGGGAGGCCGCGGGGGCAGCGGGTGGGTTCACGGCAAGGGCTTTGAAGAACGTGTAGTGGAAGGTTCCGCCGTGGGCGGTCCGGAGCAGGTCGGCGATTCCCCGGTCCCACTCGGCCGTAGTGGTGAGGGCGGCGGCCAGCGCCTTGTCCCGAACGGACGCGACCATAGCGATGAAGGTGTTGCGGGTGAAGCCGTCGACCAATGCGGGCCGGGTCCGGTCGGTATAGACCGTGAGTGGACGGACTGCGACGTCGTCGTATCCGGCACCGGCCAGCAGCGGCTGCAGCTGCCGGCCGAGCAGCGCGTTTCCTCCGGCTGCCGCCTGAAAGTGGATCTGGCAGTCGATCGCAGCCCGGGCATACGTGCTGTCGGGGTGGAAGAACACCGATCCGTGGTCTCCCTCGATCACGGTGATGGTGCCCCCAGGGCGCAGCACGCGCCGCAGGCCGGCCAGCGCCCGCCGAGGATCCGGCAGGTGTTCCAAGACGAAGCACACAAAGGCATGGTCGAATTCCGCGTCGGCGAAGGGCAGGTCGAACACGTCAGCGCGGTGCCACTCCACCTGAGCCTCGGGCGCAAGGCCTGCGACGCGGGTGGAAGCCTGTGCGAGAGACTCCTCGGACCGGTCGACCGCGACAATGTGCGCCCCGGGGCTGGAGCGGAGCAGATGGACCGTCTGAGCGCCGATCCCGCAGCCGAGCTCCAGTACCCGACTGCCTGCGGGGTAGGCCGTGCCGGTGTGCAGCAGCTGCGCCAGTGTGTCCGCCTGGTCGCCCAACCGCCGGCCCTCACGCTGTGAGTATCCATGCACATAGTCGACCACCGGGACAGGGCCGGAAGGTGTCGTGGCTGTGTTCATGGCCTCACTCTGCTGCCACTATGGACCGATGGACAGATCCAATGAGGGAGCTTCCGACCGGTCCGTAACGACCGGGGCCGACTTCCTCCATCTGGCCATCGACGAGGCGCCGGGGGGCGGGAAGGCCGACTGGCTGGCCCGGCAGGTCCGGCTCGCGCTGGTGGACGGCCGCCTGCCGGTGGGAAGCAGGCTGCCGGCCACCCGGGTCCTGGCCGGTGAACTGGGCGTATCGCGCGGCGTGGTCACCGAGGCCTACCAACGCCTGATCGAGGACGGGCACCTCGCCGGACGAGGACGCAACGGAACAATCGTCGTCGGCGCCCCCGCAGCGGCGACGACAGCAACCAAGTCCCCCATGTTCACCAGCCCGCCGTCACCACGTTCCGTGTTCGCCGCCGTGCCCAGCACGGACATCTTCGACACGATGCGCATGGCCAGGGCACGGATCGACTTTTCCCCAGGACTCCCCGACCTCGCCGCGTTCCCGCGAGCGGCGTGGCTGCGCACCGAACGCCGCGTCCTCAATCACCTTGCGGCATCCGACCTCGGATACGGAGATCCACGCGGTACACCAGCACTTCGCCTGGCCATCGCGAACTGGATCGCCCGTAACCGGGGTATCAGGGCAGATCCCGGCGAGGTCCTCATCGTCGCCGGTACCGCCCAAACGCTCACCCTGCTCGGACGGGTGCTGCATGATGACGGCATCTCCGCGGTAGCCGTGGAGGACCCCGGCTCCCTCGGAGCCCGCCAGCACCTGCGCAACTGCCGGTTGGACACCCCGCCCGTCGCGGTCGACTCCGAAGGCGTGCGCGTCGATGAGCTGCGCGCCACGGGGGAAGCGGCCATTCTCCTCACACCCGCACACCAGTTCCCCACCGGTGTGGTCCTTCGTGGCAGCCGACGCAGCGAACTGACGCGCTGGGCCCATGAAAGCGGCGGACTGATCATCGAGGACGACTACGACGCCGAGCACCGCTACGACCGGACTCCGGTGCCCGCCCTGCGGTCCGTGCTCGCCGAGAACGTCTTCTACGCCGGAAGCGTGTCGAAGCTCCTCGCCCCAGCCCTGCGCATCGGGTGGGTCCTCGCCCCGCCGAAGTACCGCGACGCCCTTGTGGATGCCAAACGGTTTGCCGACCTCGGCAACGCCGCCCTGCCCCAACTCGTACTGGCCCAGTTCATGGAATCGGGCGCGATGGAACGCCAACTGCGCCACCTGCGCAGACACCACCGCCGCCGCCGGGACGCCATGATCAAAGCCATCAGTGCCCACCTGCCGAGCGCGATCGTGCACGGTGCCGCAGCCGGCCTGCACCTGACCGTCACCTTTGAGGCCGAGTTCGCGGACACGGACCTCGCCGCCACGGCACTCGCACGCGACGTCAAAGTGCACCCCTTGTCCTGGCACAGCCAGCGACCCCGTCGACCGGGACTGGTCCTGGGCTACGCCGCGAGCACACCCACCGACATCAGCGAAGGAGTGGCGACACTCGGCGAAGTACTGCGACATCTGACCTGACAGTCTGATCAGCGGTGCTTCCGCAGCCACTGACAAAGACACCCTTCATTGCTCCAGGGAGCTACTCGTCATTTCGCCGTGGCTTCGGGAGCGCGAGGCTGACAGCGCGCGTACAGAGGCTCCCTGTCGACGTGTCACCGTCAGCAGCGATATGCGATCCTCGGGATGGCGGTCGGCATGACAGCAGATCGGCGGGGGAGGCGCGGCACAAGCCCTACGGGCCCTGCAGCAGCGAGAACCGCGCCCCCTCCGGGTCCGCCACCGCCGCGACGCGGCCCCGGGCGCCGTCGTGGGGCCGCTCGAGGACCTGGCCGCCCAGGTGCAGGACGTGGTCCACCGCGTCGTCGAGGTCGGCCACGGTGAAGTACGTCGTCCAGTGCGGCCCCCGGTCCCTCAGGAGGCTGTTGCCCACGCCGTGGATTCCGGCCACGGGCCGGCCGTCCACGCTCAGGGTCAGGTGGTCGATGTCGGCGGACACCTCGGGCTGGGTGGTGTGACCGAACACCGACGCGTAGAACTTGGCCACGCGCTCCGACTCACGGGTCGTCAGTTCGTACCAGGCGGGCGTGCCGGGCACCCCGGTGACCGCCCGGCCGCGCGGCCGCGCGGACGCCTGCCAGATGCCGAAGACGGCGCCCGAGGGGTCGGAGCCGATCGCCAGCCGCCCGGCCTCGCCGGCGTCCAGCGGGCCGACGCCGACGGTGCCGCCGCGCGAGCGCACCGCCTCGGCGGTGCGGTCCACGTCCGTCGAGGCGAAGTACGGCGTCCAGGCCACCGGCAGACGCACGTCCGCCGGCAGCAGTCCGATGCCGGCCACCTCGAAGCCGTCGAGCAGCGCACGCGCGTAGGGGCCGAGTTGCTGCGGGCCGGACCGGAACTCCCAGCCGAACAGCGCTTCGTAGAACATCCGGGCCGTGTCCGGTCCGTGCACCATGAGACTCACCCAGCAGGGTGTACCGGGTGCGTGCCGAACGGGCGCTTCGCCGTCTCGGCGGGCGGACCCCCGTGCGTCGGTCATCGTCACTCTCTTCTCGGCCGCCCTCGCGGTGGCCGTGCTCTTCTCGACCCGGCGAGGGTCGTGCCGCGTCCGCTCTGCGGATTCGTCCCCGTGCTGGTACAGGCATCGGCCACGGTGTCGCGCGCTCCGGGACCGCCCCGTACGGCGGTTCCTGTCTCCGGAGGATGCCCGACGTGCGGGTGTCCGTCCTTTTCGGCACGCTTGCCGGAGGATGTCGATCGGTAGTACGGCATGTGCCCGATCCCGTACGCCTCGTGATCGGGTCTGCCCGGCCGAGCAGAGTAGCCGGACCTGGACGGTACGGCCACCCCGTACGTCAGGATGGTGGCCATGAACGCCATCATCTCCGCATCCGAACTCGCCGCCGCGCTGGCGGGCGGCGACCCACCGGTACTGCTCGACGTCCGCTGGCAGTTGAGCACGGCCGCGGCGGCCGGTGAGCCGCCGTTCGACGGACGGGCCGCGTACCGCGACGGGCACCTTCCCGGCGCCGTATTCGTCGACCTGGACAAGGAGTTGGCCGCACCGCCGACCGGGCGGGGACGCCATCCGCTGCCCGATCCGGAGGAGTTCGGCGCCGCGATGCGCCGGGCGGGCGTGTCGGCGGGCACCCCCGTGGTCGTGTACGACGGCGGGATGGGCTGGGGGGCCGCCCGCGCCTGGTGGCTGCTGCGCTGGACGGGTCACCCGGACGTGCGGGTCCTCGACGGCGGGTTGCCGTCCTGGGACGGTCCGCTCGAGACCGCGGAACCCGAACCGGCCGAGGGCGACTTCGTGCCCGTACCCGGCCCGGCCGGGCTGCTCGACGCCGACGGCGCGGCGGCCCTGGCCCGGTCCGGTCTGCTCCTCGACGCCCGCGCGGGGGAGCGCTACCGGGGCGAGGTGGAGCCGATCGACCCCGTCGGCGGTCACATCCCGGGCGCGGTCTCGGCGCCCACCACCGAGAACGTCGGCCCGGACGGCCGTTTCCTGCCCGCCGGGGAACTGGGCGCGCACTTCCGTGAGTTGGGTGCGTCCGCAGACACACGGGTCGGCGTGTACTGCGGTTCGGGGGTCTCGGGGGCGCACGAGGTGCTGGCGCTGGCGGTGGCGGGCATCCCGGCGGAGCTGTACGTCGGCTCCTGGTCGGAGTGGTCGTCGGACCCGGAGCGGCCGGTCGCGGTGGGCCCGGACCCTCAGTAGACCGGAAGCGTGAAGGGGGCGCCCGTACACGACGAGCGCCCCCTTCATGACATCTCGGGCGGGTTCAGCTGCTTCGGCGGCCGCTCCCGCAGGGTCACTCCTGCTTCTTGCGCCGGGTCCCGAACACGATCTCGTCCCAGCTCGGCACCGCCGCGCGGCGGCCCGGACGGACTCCGTCCGCTTCCGCCTGACGGTCCGTGGAGCCGACGAGACGGTCCCGGTGACTGGTGACGGCGCGAGGCATCAGGACATCCGCGTAGGCGGAACCGGCCGAGGCCGCGGGAGCCGGTGGCTCCTCCGCCTCGGGTTCGCCGTCGGGCTCCTCTGCGGCGGGCTCGGGGGCCCGCTCGGGAACCACCAGGTCGCCCCGGAAGCTCGGCACCGCCTCCAGCAGGCTGGTGAGCGAGTCCCGCTCACCGCCGGCCGTGACCGCCGACTCCTCCTCGGAGTCGTAGTCCTGACCCGGTGGCAGGCTCTGCCGCTCGCGGTCACCCGGACGGTCCAGCGGGCGGTCACGGGGCAGCCGGGCGATGCGCGGCACGAACGGGAAGCTGGGCTCGGGTGCGGCGGCGAGGTCGTCGGACTCGCCGATCAGCGAGCGCGCCTCGTCGTCGACGGCCTGGACGAGCCGCCGGGGCGGGTCGTACGTCCAGCTCGCCGAGTGCGGTTCGCCCGCGACCCGGTAGACCAGCAGTACTTCCCAGGTGCCGTCGTCGCGGCGCCAGGAGTCCCACTGCGCGGTGTCCTTCTCCGCGCCGCGCAGCGTCAGGCGCTCCTGCACGGCCTCACCCAGCGGCGGACCGGAATTCTCACCGGGCCGGCGGACGGAGGTCTTGCGGGCGCGCTCCGCCATGAAGGCGCGCTCGGCGAGTACGGGGCCTTCGAAGCGGCGGACACGGTCCACGGGGATGCCGGCCATCTGGGCGACCTCTTCCGCGGTCGCACCGGCTCGTATACGCGCCTGGATGTCGCGGGGGCGGAGATGGCTCTCCACCTCGATCTCGATCTGGCCGAGGCGGGGACGGTCGCCGCGTACCGCGGCGCGGAGACGTTCGTCGATCGGAAGCGTGTACTCCGTGCTGTCCGCAGCCTTCAGCACCAGCCGTGTGCCGTCATTCGAGACGGCCACGACACGCAGTTCGGGCATGGGGACCTCCCGGGTGGTGCCTGCCGACGTCACGTGCGTCGCTGCTTCCGCTAGTCGAGTGTGGCCTGCCCGGGTGCAGCCTGCCACAACCTTGCCGGTTTGCCCGGCGTGTCGGGCGTGGGCCCGAGCTCGCCGTTATGGCACGGTTACCTTTTCGCAACGCTAAGTGACCAACTGCGTCACCCTGTGCAATTGGCCCCCTCCCGGTGGTCCGCGAGGGACCCGAACACCCTGATGGGCGACCGGACCCAGGGCTCGCAACAGTACTCCATTCGGGCCATGTGCGTGGATCGGCGCGCCGCCCGACTTCGCGCAAGGGGCGCTACTTGGCCGTCACGGTCCGGATCCGCCGACCACGGCGTGGGAAACTTCACGCAATCACCAGAAACGGAACTAATGGTTTCGTCAGGACGTCCAGATGTCGTGCGGTTGATCGTTCGTGTGCGGGAATGCGGGGAAAGGCAGACAAGGTTCAGAAATGCGTGAAACGCCGGTTGTCGCAGGTGAGCACGGTGACGCGGAGGAGGGGGAGCGTGCGCGGGTCGATCTGAGCGTGCCGCAGGTCGCGGGCAGCGCGGTGGCCGCGGTGCTCGGCGCCCAGCTCGCCTCGTCGTTCGGCGTCTACGGGACGATCATCGGCGCCGGAGTCATGAGCATCGTCGCCACCTGCGGCGGAACGATCTTCCAGCACTTCTTCACGCGCACCGGTGAGCAGTTCCGCGTGGCGCCCGCGGCACCGGGGCAGCCGGCCGGGGAGCGGCCCGCGCGGACGCCCGGCGAGTTCACCGAGGGCACCGTGTACCGGGGCCGGGCCGGGGGAGTGCGGCGGGGCTGGAAACGGACGGTGGTCGCGACGGCGCTGGTATTCGGCGTCACGATGGCCGGAATCACCACCTACGAACTCGTCTCGGGCCAGAGCCTCAGCGGCGCGCCGGACACCACCGTCGGCGACGCGTTCACCGGTGAGCACACGTCGGGCTCCGGCGGCTCGGGCGGCTCCGGCGGTTCGGACGGTCAGGACCCCGGCACCTCCGGCGACCCCGGGACGGCGGACGACTCCGGCACCTCGGAGGACTCCGGGGACTCCGGCGGGGAGGACCGAACGCCCGCGCCCTCCGCGACGCCGCAGGACGAGGGAGCGGCCACCGGCTCCGGCGGTGACGCGCCGGACGTCGGCGACACGCCGGCGGGCACCCCGGACGGCACCGGGAACCAGGACCCCGGCGACACCGCGAGCCCGCAACCGGACGCGTCCGCTACGTCCCCAGGACCCTCCGCAGATAGTCGTTTTGGAACAGACGTTCCGGATCAAGGCGGTCCCGCAGCGCAGTGAACTCGGCGAAGCGCGGATACACCCGGGAGAAGTACCCGGCGTCCCGGGTGTGGATCTTCCCCCAGTGCGGCCGTCCCTCGTGGGCGGTGAAGATGCGTTCCGCCGCCGTGAAGTACCGCTGGTAGGGGGTGCCACGGAACATGTGGACCGCTATGTACGCGGTGTCGCGGCCGGAGGCCGTGGACAGGGTGATGTCGTCGGCCGGGGCCGTGCGCACCTCGACGGGGAAGCTGACCCGCAGGGGGGAGCGGTCGACCATGGCCTTCAGTTCGCGCAGCGTGTCCACCAGGGCCTCGCGCGGTACCGCGTACTCCATTTCCACGAAGCGCACCCGGCGCGGCGAGGTGAACACCTTGTGCGGGAGGTCGGTGTAGGTCCGCGCGGACAGGGCCCTGCTGGAGACCCGCGCGATGGCGGGGACGGTCGCCGGCACCGCGCGGCCGACCCAGTTCGCCGCCTGGAAGACGCCGTTGGAGAGGAACTCGTCGTCGAACCAGCCCCGGACGGGATGCACCGGCCGCTGCGGTCCGGCGCTGCGGTTGTTCCGCTTCGTGTTGGTGTGGCCGGTGTGCGGGAACCAGTAGAACTCGAAGTGCTCGTTCTCGGCGTGCAGTTCGTCGAACTCGGCGAGGACGCGGTCCAGGGGCATCGGTTCCTCGCGGGCCGTGAGCAGGAAGATCGGCTCGACGGCGAAGGTGATCGCGGAGACGATGCCGAGGGCGCCGAGACCGATCCGGGCGGCGGCGAAGACCGCGCGTTCCTCGTCGGTCCCCTCCTGCGAGCAGGTGAGCACCGAGCCGTCGGCGGTGACCAGTTCCAGGCCCCGGATCTGCGCGGCGACGGAGGCCGAGTCGCGGCCGGTCCCGTGGGTGCCGGTGCTGGTGGCCCCGGAGACGGTCTGCTCCGTGATGTCGCCCATGTTGGTGAGCGAGAGCCCCTCCCGCGCGAGAGCCGTGTTGAGCCGCCTGAGCGGGGTACCGGCCTCGACCGTGACGGTGCCGGCCGCGCGGTCGATGTCCCGGATGCCCGTCAGCAGATGCGGGCGGATCTGCACACCGTCGGTGGCCGCGATGGAGGTGAAGGAGTGCCCGGTGCCCACCGCCTTCACCGGGAGGCCGTCCTCGGCGGCCCGGCGCACGGCCGCCGCCAGTTCGTCTACGGAGGCCGGCGTGACCTCCCGCGCGGGGTGGGCGAGGACGTTGCCTCCCCAGTTACGCCATGTTCCGTTCCTCGTGCTCGCCGTGCTGCCCAACGGAGCCTCCCCGACCCGGAGCCGGCCGCTTGAGCCGGCGGTACCCGAGGAAACCGACCACGACCGCGACGGCTCCGGACACCACCGGAACCCCGTACCCTGCGCGCGCCCCGGCCGCGTCGATCACCCAGCCGGACGCGGCGGAGCCGAGAGCGACCCCGGCCGCGAGCCCGGTGCTCACCCAGGTCATGCCTTCGGTGAGCTGCGCGCGTGGTACGTGCTCTTCGATGAGGGCCATTGTCGTGATCATCGTGGGAGCGATGGACAGACCCGCAACGAACAGCGCCACGGCCAGAAACGGCAGGTTTCCGACCAGTAGGAGGGGGATCATACTCACGGCCATCGCACACACGCCCAGCAGCCAGCGGCGCTCGGGCGCCCCGGCGAAGCGCATCAGCCCGAACACGAGGCCCGCCACGCAGGAGCCCAGCGCGTACACGGCGAGCACCACACTGGCGGCGGCCTTGTGCCCGCGCTCCTCCGCGAACGCCACGGTGACCACGTCCACGCCGCCGAAGACCGCCCCCGTCGCCGCGAAGGTGGCCACCAGGACCTGCAGGCCCGGGGAGCTCAGCGCCGTACCGCCACTCGCGCCCTTGCGGCCGTCGCCCGGGCGCTCGCGCGGGTGCGGGGCCGGTTCGGTGGCGTGCTGGGACGTCAGCCAGAAGACGCCGACCGCGAGGAAGCAGGCCGCGAGCAGCGGGCCGGCCTCGGGGAACCACGCCGTGGACAGCCCGATCGAGATGATCGGCCCGAGGATGAAGCACATCTCGTCCACCACGGACTCGAACGAGTACGCGGTGTGCAGGTGCGGGGTGCCGCGGTACAGGGCGGCCCAGCGGGCCCGGATCATCGCGCCGAGGCTCGGCACGCAGCCGATGCCGGCGCAGGCGACGAAGAGCGCCCAGTCCGGCCAGCCGTAGTGCGCGGCGAACAGCAGCAGCGCCGCCGCGGCCAGCGCGAGCAGCGTCGCCGGACGCAGGACCCGCCGCTGCCCGTACTGGTCCACCAGGCGGGAGACCTGAGGGCCCGCGACCGCGGCGGCCAGGGCGATGGTGGCCGACAGGGCGCCGGCGAGCCCGTACCGTCCGGTCAGCTGGGAGACCATCGTGACCACGCCGATGCCCATCATGGACAGCGGCATCCGGCCGATGAACCCCGCGGCCGAGAATGCCTTGCTGCCGGGGGCGGCGAACAGGGCGGGATAAGGGCTGGGCACGAGGTCTCCGGGGATCTCAGTAAGGCGCGACCACAGGCGATACAGCTTACGGGTTAGGTAACCCTAATGTCTCCCGGTCGCAGGGGCACGGCCCGGTCGGCCCCCGCCGTCGCCCGGCTGTCGGTGACGGGTGGCAGGATCGAGGCATGCCTGACGAGCTCGATCCCACCCCCTACGACGCCCTGCTCCTGCTCTCCTTCGGCGGTCCCGAAGGCCCGGACGACGTGGTCCCGTTCCTGGAGAACGTGACGCGCGGGCGCGGCATCCCCAAGGAACGCCTGAAGGAAGTCGGGGAGCACTACTTCCTGTTCGACGGGGTGAGCCCCATCAACGAACAGAACCGCGCCCTGCTGGACGCCCTGCGCAAGGACTTCGCCGACCACGGCCTGGGCCTCCCGGTGTACTGGGGCAACCGCAACTGGGCGCCGTACCTGACCGACACCCTGCGCGAGATGGTCCGGGGCGGCCGCCGCCGCATCCTCGTCCTCGCCACCAGCGCCTACGCCTCCTACTCCGGCTGCCGCCAGTACCGCGAGAACCTCGCCGAGTCCCTGGCGACGCTGGAGGCGGAAGGCCTCGAGCCGCCCCGGGTCGACAAGCTGCGGCACTACTTCAACCACCCCGGCTTCGTGGAGCCCATGGTCGACGGGATCGTCCGCTCGCTCGCCGACCTGCCCGAGGAGGTGCGCGACGGCGCGCACATCGCCTTCTGCACCCACTCGATCCCCCTCGCCTCCGCCGACACCTCGGGACCCGTCGAGCGGCACGGCGACGGCGGCGCGTACGTGGCCCAGCACCTGGACGTCGCCCAGGTGATCAGCGACGCCGTACGGGAGCGCACCGGCGTGGAGCACCCCTGGCAGCTCGTCTACCAGTCCCGCTCCGGCGCCCCGCACATCCCCTGGCTGGAGCCCGACATCTGCGACCACCTCGAGGAGCGGCACGCGGCCGGGGTGCCGGCCGTCGTCATGGCCCCCATCGGCTTCGTCTCCGACCACATGGAGGTCATCTACGACCTCGACACCGAGGCCACGGCCAAGGCCGGGGAACTGGGACTGCCGGTGCGCCGCTCGGCGACCGTGGGCGCCGACCCGCGGTTCGCCGCCGCGATCCGCGACCTGATCACGGAGCGCGCCGCCACCGAACGCGCCCAGGACGTCACTCCCTGCGCCCTGGGCGGTCTCGGCGCGAGCCACGACCTCTGCCCGGTGGGCTGCTGCCCGGCCCGTGCCCCGCGCCCCGCAGCCGCGGGCGCCGACAGCCCCTACGCCTGAGGAGCGCCGTGACCGACCCCCTTGCCGTGACCGATCCCCTGCACGCGGAACTGCTGGAGCTGGCCCGCGAGGCGGCACGCCGCGCGGGCGAGCTGCTGCGGGACGGCCGCCCGGCCGATCTCGAGGTCGCCGCGACCAAGTCCAGCCCGATCGACGTCGTCACCGAGATGGACATCGCGGCCGAGAAGCTGATCACCGGGCTGATCGCCGAGCACCGGCCCGACGACGGCGTACTCGGCGAGGAGGGCGGCTCGACCGAGGGCACCAGCGGCGTCCGCTGGGTGATCGACCCGCTCGACGGCACGGTCAACTACCTGTACGGGCTGCCCACCTGGGCCGTCTCCATCGCCGCCGAGCAGGACGGCGAGACCGTCGTAGGGGTGGTCGCCGCCCCGATGCGGGGTGAGACGTACCACGCGGTCCGCGGCGGCGGGGCACGGGCCACCGGTGCGTGGGAGGGCGAGCGCACGCTGACCTGCCGCCCGTCGCCGCCCCTGGACCAGGCGCTGGTCTCGACCGGCTTCAACTACGTCACCGGGGTCCGCGCCCACCAGGCCGATGTCGCGCAGCGGCTGATCCCGCTGCTGCGGGACATCCGGCGCGGCGGCTCGGCCGCGGTCGACCTCTGCGACCTGGCCTGCGGGCGGCTCGACGGCTACTACGAGCGTGGACTGCACCCCTGGGACCTGGCCGCGGGGGACCTGATCGCCCGGGAGGCGGGCGCGCTGACCGGTGGACGGCCCGGTGAGCGCCCTTCGTGGGATCTCGCGGTCGCGGCCACCCCCGGCGTCTTCGGGCCCCTCCAGCGGCTGCTGGAGGACTTCGGCGCCTGGCACGACTGACGGACGACCGGGAGACGAAGCGGGCCCCGGCGCTGGATTCGCCGGGGCCCGCTCGCGTCGAGCCGCCTCATCTCATCGGGCTGATCAGACGCAGGACGCGCTGACCTCCACACCGTGCTCGGCGGCGAGCCGGCGCAGGTCGTCGAGCTCGCCCTGCTCCACCTCGACGAGGAAGTCGTCGCCCTCGTCGCGGGCCCGGGACAGATCGGACTCGGTCGTCCTTATGCGCTGCAGAAGTCCTGCGGTGAAAGCGTCCATGCTGCGCCCCCTCGTCCTGGGTCGTGGGTCGATGGCACGGGGGTGTGCCGGTTCGGAAGGGACGATCACGCCTCCGGTGGACGACCGCTGCCGCTCGGCCGGGGGGCTACGGCTTCGGACGTCCGGGTCCGCTCTGCGGAAAACGGACCGAAGCACACCGCATGGTGGCGCGGTGCGAGCAGAGTGTGATCGCGGGATGTAAAACCCGTCCTCCCCAAGCTCCCTTCCGGGGAAACCTGACCGGGCGAGAAAATCTCGTATTCCCGTTCCGTTCTCCGGGGCGTTCCACGGCCTCCCGCCCCCGCGCCACCGTCCGTTACCCGGGTCCGCGCCGACGGCCGGTACCGGTCGGCCCGCCACCGCCCGCTCCGGTGGCCGCCCGCCGTGGCCTGCTGCCCGGCCCAGTGCCTCCCGCCGTCCATTCGCCCTCCGGCTTACAGCCGACTTATGGCCGAAAAGGGCAGGATGGAGGCAACACACCCACCAGACCCCTGCGCGCGTGCGCCGAGAAGCGCTGCCCGGCAGGCCGTAGGAAGGACAAGCGACGTGCGCGTACTCGTCGTCGAGGACGAGCAACTGCTCGCCGATGCGGTGGCCACCGGACTGCGCCGGGAGGCCATGGCCGTCGACGTCGTGTACGACGGTGCGGCCGCCCTCGAGCGCATCGGCGTCAACGACTACGACGTGGTCGTCCTCGACCGCGACCTCCCCCTCGTGCACGGCGACGACGTGTGCCGCAGGATCGTCGAACTCGGCATGCCCACACGCGTGCTGATGCTCACGGCCTCCGGTGACGTCAGCGACCGCGTCGAGGGCCTGGAGATCGGCGCCGACGACTATCTGCCCAAGCCCTTCGCGTTCAGCGAGCTCATCGCGCGCGTGCGCGCGCTGGGACGGCGCACCAGCGTGCCGCTGCCGCCGGTCCTGGAGCGCGCCGGGATCAAGCTCGACCCCAACCGTCGCGAGGTCTTCCGCGAGGGCAAGGAGGTCCAGCTCGCGCCCAAGGAGTTCGCCGTCCTGGAAGTGCTCATGCGCAGCGAGGGCGCCGTCGTCTCCGCGGAGCAGCTCCTGGAGAAGGCCTGGGACGAGAACACCGACCCCTTCACCAACGTGGTGCGGGTGACCGTCATGACGCTGCGCCGCAAACTGGGCGAGCCGCCGGTCATCGTGACCGTGCCCGGCTCGGGCTACCGGATCTGATTCCGTGGCCACCACGCCCACTCCCGCTCCGCCGTCCCCGCCGGCTCCTCCGAAGCCCACCTGGGACCCGCGCAGGCCCGTGCAGCCGTTCCCCTGGCTGCGCCCGACCATCCGGATACGGCTCACCCTGCTCTACGGCGGCATGTTCCTGATCGCCGGGATCCTGCTGCTGTCGATCATCTACCTGCTCGCCGCGAACGCGCTGAACGTGGGCAGCGACCTGCCCTTCCGGATCCTGTCCGGGCAGGTGTCCAGCGACACCTGCCAGTTGCGCAGCGCGCAGCTGCCCGCGGACGAGCTGAACGCCGCGCTGAGCGCCTGTGCCAACGAGCAGCGCCAGCACGCCCTGGACAACCTGCTCAGCCGCTCGCTCCTCGCCCTGCTCGGCCTCGCGGTCATCGCCTTCGCCTTCGGGTACGCCATGGCCGGCCGCGTCCTGTCGCCGCTGGGCCGGATCACCCGCACCGCGCGCGCGGTGGCGGGTTCCGACCTGTCCCGCCGGATCGAGCTGGACGGCCCGGACGACGAGCTCAAGGAGCTGGCCGACACCTTCGACGACATGCTGGAGCGGCTGCAGCGGGCCTTCACCGCCCAGCAGCGCTTCGTGGGCAACGCCTCGCACGAGCTGCGCACCCCGCTGGCGATCAACCGCACGCTGCTCGAGGTGCACCTCTCCGACCCGGACGCGCCGGTGGAGCTCCAGCAGCTGGGCAAGACGCTGCTGGCCACCAACGAGCGCAGCGAGCAGCTCGTGGAGGGCCTGCTGCTCCTCGCCCGCAGCGACAACCAGATCGTCGAGCGCAAGCCGGTGGATCTCGCCGAGGTGGCCTCCCAGGCCATCGACCAGGTGCACGCCGAGGCGCAGGCCAAGGGCGTGGAGATCCGCGGAGCCCGGAACCCCGCGGTCGTCCGGGGCAACGGCGTCCTGCTGGAGCGGATCGCCCTGAACCTGGTCCAGAACGCCGTGCGCTACAACGTGGCCGAGCAGGGCTGGGTGGAGGTCACCACCGACGTCGAGCACGGACAGGCGGTCCTGGTGGTGTCCAACACGGGCCCGGTGGTACCCGCGTACGAGGTCGACAACCTGTTCGAGCCCTTCCGGCGGCTGCGCACCGAGCGGACGGGCAGCGACAAGGGCGTCGGCCTGGGACTCTCCATCGTCCGGTCGGTGGCGCGGGCGCACGGCGGGCACATCTATGCCCAGCCGCGTGAGGGTGGCGGGCTCGTGATGCGCGTCACCCTGCCGATCTGACATCATGTCGCCGACACGACGGGGTGTTCGCTTTGGGCGGAATTTTCGGAGACCTTCTCCGGTGCTCCCGTGTGGGATCAGTCACAGGAGCGATTTTCGGTCCATCGACTCTCCGTGATCATGAAGCCCCCGAAAGGCCGGGTACATCCCGGTTTTCAGGGGCTTTGATTACGGGAAGTACACGGTGAGGCGGCTTTGAAGTGCCGCGTTCGGACCGTGTACGGTCCCCCTCGCCATCCAAGTCGATCACCCGCAAGGGGTTCGGTTGGGTGTCGATTGAGTAACAGACCTTGATGTGAGGCAAAATCTCCGCCTCGGGTCGGGCACAAGTCCGGCCCCTCGCGCGTTACGTGCGCTGAAGAGACCGCATACACCCAGAGGGGGAGAGCGACCATGGCAACCGATTACGACACTCCACGCAAGACCGACGACGACGTCGACTCGGACAGTCTCGAAGAGCTGAAGGCCCGCCGCAACGACAAGTCGGCCTCGGCCGTGGATGTCGACGAGTTCGAGGCCGCGGAAGGCCTCGAACTGCCCGGCGCGGACCTCTCGAACGAGGAGCTGGCCGTCCGGGTCCTGCCGAAGCAGCAGGACGAGTTCACGTGCATGAGCTGCTTCCTGGTGCACCACCGCAGCCAGCTGGCCCGGGAGAAGAACGGCCAGCCGATCTGCCGCGACTGCGACTGAGGGCGGGTCGGCCGTGACTGGCTCGACCCCTCCTCGGAAGCGCCGCTTCCTCCCGAGGGGAGCGGACCCGGGGCCGCAGGACGGCCCCCGGCGCGACGCGCGTGACCCCGGGCGAGGCTCAACCGATACCGGCTCGACCGACCCAGGTCCGGCCGATACCGGGGCGGCCTCGCTCGAACCCGCAGCCGGCCGGGGTGACCTCCCGGCACCCGTGGAGGCCACCGCGACCGCTCCGGCGGCCCGCAGGCGCGCCGCCGCGTTCCGGGACAGGGCCAGGGAAGGCGCCCGGAAGGGCGGCGCACGCGCGCGTGCGGGCCTGGCGCACCTCGCGGACCGGATCATCGAACTCGCCCCGCGGGTGCCCGTACGGGACCTGGAGGCGCTGCGCAGGCAGTTCCCGGGGCTCGGTCCCGAGGAGCTCGCGGAGAAGCTCGTGGCGGGCGCCGCCAGGGCCACGGCGACGGTCGGAGCCGGCGTCGGCGCCGCCGCGGCGATGCCGGTACCGCCCGCGATGCCGACGGAGCTGGCCGCCGAGGTCACCGGAGTCGCGGCGATCGAGCTCAAGCTGATCGCCGAACTCCACGAGGTCTACGGCGTGCGCCCGGCCGGCAGCCTCGCGCAGCGCAGCACCGTGTACCTGAACTCCTGGTCGCAGGAGCGCGGCATCGAGGCGACCAGGCCCTCGACCGTACGCGCGGCGATGAACAGCCGCATGAAGCGCGAACTGCGCCAGCGGATCATGAAGCGCACCGTCCGCAACCTGCCGAACCTGATGCCCTTCCTGGTGGGAGCCGCCGTCGGCGCGGCCATGAACCGCCGGGACACCAGAAAGCTCGCCGCCCGTATCCAGGCGGACCTGCGCGGGATCCAGGTCCCCTGGGACGCGCTCCCCGCCCTCCCCGCCCTCGAGACCCCTGCCGACGTCCTGGAGATGGACGGACTGGGCGGCGGCGGCCTCCGCAAGGCGCTCGGCGGCGGAGACGGCCGCCCGGACGGGGGCGACGGACCCGGGAGGGGCTGATCCGGAAGAGGCTGATCCCGCCGGATGTTCCCCGCCGTGCTACGCGGCGGCCCTCGCCGCCCGCAGGGCTTCCGCCAGCCGTTCCGGCTCGCGCGTCGACAGGAAGGCGTACGGCGTCGGGTCGTCCGGATCGGTGATCTTCACCCGCAACGCCCCCGGGACGTAGGCACGCAGCAGCATGAAGCAGCGCGGGTCGGCCCGGTGGGTACGCCAGGCGAGAGCCTCCTCGGCGTCCAGGATCTCCACGTCGCCCAGGGCCGTCACCGGGATCTTCGCCTCACCGGCGATCAGCAGCCCGCCCACGACCCGGATCCGCACCGAGCCGTACGCGCTGGCCGCGACCGCGGCCACCGCCGTGCCGCCGGCCAGGCCGCCGAGCATCGGCAGGATGCCGAACGGCAGCACGATCAGCGCCATCGAGACACCCGCGAGCAAGGAGATCAGCCACCAGGAGCGAGGAGCCGTCAGGCGTTCTTCGTACGGGAGGGCGGAGAGCTGCATGGATCCAAGCTTGGCACGGTGCCGGGGTGGACCCGAAGCCAGGGCAGCCGGCGCGAAGCGCTGTCGGACGGGGCGGCGGTGGGTGAGGGGCGGGCGGGTAAGGTCTGCGCCTGTGAGTGGTACTTCCCCGACTCTTCAGCCCCCCGCCGACGCTGTGACGCCGGTGCGTCATCCGGACGCCCCCGCACCCGGTGAGCTCCTCGGCGCGCACTACGGCCAGTGCTTCGGCTGCGGCGGCGAGCAGCCGCACGGGCTGCACATCGAGGCGCGGGCCGGCGAGGGCGTGTCGGTCACCGCCGCCTTCACCGTACGCCCCGCCCATCAGGGTGCCCCCGGCCTCGCACACGGCGGGGTACTCGCCAGCGCCCTGGACGAGACGCTCGGCGCGCTGAGCTGGCTGCTGCGCACGATCGCCGTGACCGGCAGGCTCGAGACCGACTTCGTGCGGCCCGTGCCGGTCGACGCGGTCCTCCACCTCGAGGCCGAGGTGACCGCGGTGGCCGGACGGAAGATCTACTCCACCGCCACCGGACGCATCGGCGGCCCCGACGGCCCGGTCGCCGTCCGCGCCGACGCGCTGTTCATCGAGGTCAAGGTCGACCACTTCGTCGACCACGGCCGCGAGGAGGAGATCGAGGCGGCCATGAACGACCCGGACCAGGTCCGTCGCGCCCGCGCCTTCGAGGTCAACCCGTGAGCGACACCCGCCGGGACGAGCTCCGGGTACTGCTCCGGCGCGTCGACCCGGACGTACCGCTCCCGGCGTACGAGCACCCCGGTGACGCGGGTGCCGATCTGCGGACCACCGAGGCGTGCGAGCTGGCACCCGGTGAACGGGCCGTCCTGCCCACCGGAGTGTCTGTGGCCCTGCCGGAGGGGTACGCGGCCTTCGTGCACCCGCGATCCGGACTGGCCGCGCGCTGCGGCGTCGCCCTGGTGAATGCCCCGGGGACGGTTGATGCCGGGTACCGTGGGGAGATCAAGGTGATCGTGGTGAATCTCGACCCGCGCGAGGCCGTGCGGTTCGAGCGCTTCGACCGGATTGCCCAACTGGTCGTCCAGCAGGTCGAGCGGGTCCGCTTCGTGCCGGTCGCGGAGCTGCCCCGTTCGGCTCGGGCCGAGGGGGGCTTCGGATCCACCGGCGGCCATGCCGCGGTGGAAGGTAAGAGCGGCACAAGCGTTCAGGCCGCCGTCGGCGGCACAGCGGGTGGGAATCGATACGCTTCGGTCGTATCCGACCGGGAAGGACAGTGACGTGTTCGGACGTCGCAAGAAGAGGGATGCCGCCGAGGACGCGGCCGGCGAGGCCGAGCAGGTCGTCGACGGTGTCGACACGGAGGCGGACGGTGCGGCCGAGCGGCTGAGGCTCGAACCGGCGCCCCGGCCCGACGGACCCTGGGACAGCTCCGAGGTGAGCCGGCCCGGCGAGGGCCGGGTCGACCTGGGCGGTCTGTTCGTGCCCGGAGTGGACGGCATGGAGCTGCGGGTCGAGGTCGCGGGCGACGCGATCGTCGCGGCCACCGTCGTACTGCGTGACAGCGCCATCCAGCTGCAGGGTTTCGCGGCCCCGAAGCGTGAGGGCATCTGGACCGAGGTCCGCGAGGAGATCGCGTCCGGCATCACCCAGCAGGGCGGCGTCATCGACGAGGTCGAGGGCCCGCTGGGCTGGGAGCTGCGGGCCCAGGTGCCGGTGCAGCTGCCGGACGGCACGGGCGGTTTCCAGGTCGTCCGGTTCGTCGGCGTGGACGGCCCGCGCTGGTTCCTGCGCGGAGTCATCTCGGGCCAGGGCGCGGTGCAGCCGCAGGCCGCCGGGCTGCTGGAGCAGATCTTCCGGGACACGGTCGTGGTGCGCGGGGACGGCCCGATGGCACCGCGTGACCCGATCGTCCTGAAGTTGCCGGACGACGCGCAGATGGTCCCCGAGAGCGTGCAGCAGGAAGAGGCGCCCGAGGGCTCCCGCTTCGCGGGCGGCATGGGTCAGCTGGCGCGCGGACCGGAGATCACCGAAGTCCGCTGAACCCGGCCCGCGAGCGCTTTCGCAGCCATGACGGCGGGGCCGCACCCGACCGGGTGCGGCC